>NZ_JAUBUI010000128.1:0-11299 GCF_036705385.1 Microcoleus sp. B3-A4
CTCAGTGCCAGGTTAATAATAAATTAAAGCTCTTTTCCCGCAACAACGGAAAAGGGCTTTAGTTTTTTGGGGAGTTAGGCCAAAAGAGAAAGTGAATATTACAACTAAAACCTCATAGCAGATAACCTCAAAAGCCTAACAGAAAACCTTTCGGCGGTGGGGCGCATTTTGTTAGACCGGATCACGGATTTGCTGCTGGACAAGGATTTGAATCACAAACTCGGTTCCCTTACCAGCTATTGAGAAGCAATCTAATTTACCGCGATGTTTCTCCGTGACAATCTGATAGCTAATCGGCAGCCCCATGCCCGTTCCCTTACCGACAGATTTTGTGGTGAAGAATGGATCGAAGAGGCGTTTCTGAACAGATTCAGGCATTCCCATTCCGTTATCAGAAATTGCAATTTTTACCCATCTTGAATCAATCATGGCAGTCCGAATGGTAATTTGGTTGGGATTTTCCTTGATCTCCTGATAGGTTCGTTTGACGTTGGCTTCTTCCAGCGCATCAATGGCATTTGCCAGGATGTTCATAAACGCCTGATTGATTTGACCAGGATAGCATTCTATTAGCGGTAGATTACCATAATCACGAATTACTTGAATCGCTGGACGCTCTGGTTTATCTTTCAAGCGATGCTGCAAAATCAACAACGTACTATCAATGCCCTCATGAATATCGACGGCTTTGAACTCAGCTTCATCCATTCGTGAAAAGTTGCGGAGTGACAAAACAATCTGACGAATGCGATCGGTGCCGAGTTTCATGGAGTCGAGGACTTTAGGTAGATCGGCTTGGATAAACTCCATATCAATATCTTCCGCCTCAGCTTGGATTTCGGGTGCAGGGTCGGGATAGTAATTCTCGTAAAGTTGCACCAAACCTAATAAATTGTGGGCGTATTCCTGCACATGATTCAGGTTGCCGTGAATGAAGTTGACTGGATTGTTGATTTCGTGTGCTACCCCTGCCACCATTTGCCCCAAAGCAGACATCTTTTCGCTTTGCACCATCTGAACCTGAGTGCGTTGCAGTTGCTCTAAGAGTTTTTGCAATTGGGTATTTTTGTCGCTGAGTTCTTGGGTTCTTACCTCAACTTGAGATTCAAGCGTTTGGCTGTAGTTTTCGAGTTGTTCGTTGGCTGTTTTCTGTTGCTGTAACAGTTGTTGAACAGCGCGAATTAACTGGTTAAAAGCATTAGCAAGGGTTCCAATTTCATCATCTTGCTCAACAGTCGCTTGTAACTCAAAATTAGATTCTTCAGTAGCTCGTCTGGCAACGCTGGTCAGAGATTGAATGGGTTGGGCAATTGCTCGGCTGGTCAAAAGTGCCAAAAGAATGGCGATCGCAACAGACAATCCGATACTTGCAACCACCACTTTCTCAGCAAATTCACTAGCCTGTCGATCAGACCTTGTTGCTACATCAAGTTCTTGGTAAGCTTGGTCAATTAAACCCACCAAATCATCCGAGATGCCATCGAATTCAAGCGCCAAATCGCTGTTGGTAAATTCCAACATCAGCGCTTGGGCTTGCTCAACATCAGTGGGTGACGCAAGATCCAGACTACGAATTCGTTCAACTCGGCGTTCTAATTCCTGTGAGTAGAGTTGTGGCACACTGTCATAGGTTTGCAAGAAGGCTAGAATCCTTGCTTGATGCACAGCAGCTTGTAGGGTCGGAGACTTTGCCACAAATGCCTTAAGTTCAGCCCAAATTTCTTGGATTTCAGCTTTATGCTTCAGCAAGTGAGCATATTCATCTTGAAATTTTTCTGGGTATAGCGCTAAAGGAATGAGTTGTTGTTGGTGGGTTCGGGCTTGGAGAACACGAGATTGCAGACGATGCAGAAGTTCCACTTCGTTACGCGCGTGTTGTTTTCGCTCTTGAGTTTCTTGTTGATAATGATCCCCAACTCCAAAACCAGCAATTGTTCCAGACACAGCAATGCCTAGAGCAAGGGCGTATCCTAAACCGATCTTTTGCCCAACTCTGAGACTGGATAACCGTTGTCCTAAACTCTGGTGCACCATATAACCTTATCTAGCCCTACAGGAGATTTGCTTGACCAAGTGCCCCTATTTGCTCATTTTAAGCCTTTAAGCTGGAAAACGGAAAACTCATATGTTTAGGATAGGTTTTCCCTTACAGCGTTTACGTCTTGAATTTACGCTTTTCTAAAGGCTCTACCTAAATCGTGCAGAACCCCGAAGTAGCTGGTCACGCCGCCACTTCCAAAGTTACCCCCAAACGCCGAACATCTTTTTTGCATTCTAAATTAGCATAACTATCCGAATTCCACCCGCTCAAATTTCGTGCAAACTTCCCCTCAGCGCTATTTGCCCACCGTCAAGTCTCCGCCTGCTCTTGAGTTAGATGAACTGGTATAGCTTTTACTGTAGCTTGAATTCGCTATCCGGCTCATTAGTCATTACTTCCAAGCGATCGACTTCCTCGAACCATTTTGCCCCAGCTTTAGCAATATCGTCTGGGAGTTTGGGTTCAGCTATTCTATTTTGGTGATTGTGCATCACAAAGTCGAGGAAGTCGTTGATTTCGGGCAGAAATGATTCGGGAAGTCGCTGCAATTTGGCGAACGCAATATCAGGAATAGTCATAATAATTGCCCATTTTAGTCGTTTTTATTTTAATACAATCATAACAAGCGATCGCCCTTAATTTTAGCAGTCAATAGTGGGCGATCGCCTTCCGCCTTCCTCATAGCCAGAATCGCTGGCAAAAGTTGCTGCCTAAACAGTGCTATATTTTTGACCAATTTGTCGAAGCAATTTAGTAAAATTGTCCTTGTCAGATTCATTTTGAAACGTATCTACTACCTTTTTTAACCTAGACAAGTCATTGGTATAGTTCTTGTCAGATAGCTGTAACACTAATTGCGACGAGAAAAATTTTCCTAAATCAGGTTCATTAGATAAGACATCTACAACCTCTTTCAACTTAGACAAGTTCTGAGTGTACTTCTCGTCTAATAAAATAGCTACTGCATTTTTTAATTTTGGCAACTTGTTTTTATACTTCTCATTAGAAACCAGATCCGATAAGTTTTGGTCACTCCCCACTATAGCTACTAACTCTTGCAACTTAGATAAATTGGTAGAGTATTTCTCATCTGACAAAATATCTACTATTTTTTTCAACTTAGACAATTCCTGTTTCTGGTTCGGCTCTGATAGCAGTGAAGTTAATTTGCTTTCCGCCTTGGCAAATTTTGCTAAGTTTTCATAGTTAATTGAATCAGCTTCTGAAACTAGAAATACTTTCCAAGCCATTTTTGCGTTTGTAAATACAACCCCCTCTTTTGCATCCTTAAAAGCACTGTTGTTTATCAAAGCGATTACTTTTTCTCCAGAGTCAAGAGATAGCCAGGAAGACAGGGCGTTTGACAGTTTATCTAAGGGGATATTAGGAGCAGAAAATCCCTCTTTAATGCCATTTTTTGGAATTACATTCTTTTGAAAAATTTCTCCCCAATAACCGGGAATTATATCTTCAGTATAGGTGTAGGTTCGAGTTTCTAATTGGTGCAGCACGGATGAATCGCGAGTCTTTTCAGATGAATCGCGAGTCTTTTCAGATTTGAGCAATAACCAAATCATATATGCAGTACCCCATGCAACAAGAGCAGAACCGCCCGTGATTAAACTGAGTCCACCAAGAGCCGAAATAGTGGCAGTAATAGCAGCAGCACCAGACAATGTACCGGCTACTTCCAAAGCAGTCGCAGCAGTCCAAACAGCTAAAACAGTTGCAGTACCGGCGATTGTTCCTGTACCAATTGCAATTCCCAGATTTTTTTGGTCTTCGCTATCCATTTCTGAAACTAACGCAATAGAAAGTATTCCTGCTGCTCCTATTAGCGCGGCTCCTCCTGTTACTACTGCTAAACCACCCAGCATTCCTAAACCACCAGATGCGACGGAACCAAAACCTAAAGCAGCTAAAGTCGCGTTGGTTGCAGCCCCTCCTGATAAACTACTAATAGTGACACCTGTTGCTGTTTTTACTCCGATCATACTCAGTATTTTCTTAGCTACTGGAACAATTGCTGCTCCTCTTTTTTGAGCATCCTCCATCAGTTTTTTGAATTCTTTATCAGTTGGGACAAAAGCATCGGCTTTTTCACCAGAAGCAACTTGATTATCTAAATTGTGTTTCCTTGCTATTGAGTAAACAACTTTAGCATTTTCTGGAATTTCAGCATTACTGATGAATGAGTCTAGGGATTTTAAAGCTGCGGCATCTTCTACTGTTTTTCCAGCACGTACCTGCTGATAAGTTGACAGGTAATTTTTCGGTTGATCGGGAGTTAATTTTTGGTTGTCCTCGAGCAGTTTGACAAGAATGAAGTCTACTGTTAAGGCTGTTAAATTGGTACTGGCTAAAAAGTATTTCTCCTTGATTTCTAAAGGCAGTGCCGACGCGGCAACAATTGAGTCAATCGCTGTGAGAGCCTTAAAGTCAGGAACCGGTTCGCTGGCACGGACGGAGGCAAAAGTTCCTCTAATTAGTTTCTTTTCTGCCTCAGTTAGTTTAGATTGAGTTAATGCCATTTCAATGGCTTGCTCAATTCCGAGTAAGCGCGAATTTTTACTGGCGATTTCGTAACGCTCTTTAATTTTGTTGTCTAGCTTTGAGGAGCCTATCACATAATCAAGAAAATCCAAGGCAATCACATCGTTAATATACTCACCATCCTCGATTTGCTCATAAACAAATTTGCATTTAGCTTTGCTTGCTTCTTTGATAAATTGCGTATTTTTGTCAATTTCTTGATAAATTTCCTCTTTTATTCCGAGTTGTCTATCGTATAAGGTATGCAAAACTACAGTAATATCTTTACCGTCTTGACCGCGCCCTTGGATGGTAATCTGTTGGCTATCTGGGGTTTTGGAGGGAATTGCTACCTGACAAGGTTCTCCAGATCGCAAAGTAAATGTTTCTTTTCCTCCGTTGCGTGCTGTGGTATAAGGAACAAAAATATGATATGTCTCCAACCTAGATGGATTTTTATCTAATCCCTCGCTATCAGCCATAGCGCTAGCTGGATCAAGCAAGTCTTTTGTCAATAAACCCAAAGTACCTAAAGCAACATAACTAAGAAAAGAGCGACGGTTGAGAGGAGAAATATTTAGGTGAGTCATAACTGAGTATTTGTAGCTTGAATGTAGTTTTTAGGCGAAATAATCAAATCCGAACTCTAATTTATCAAGTTCGTTACTTCCAAATTTACTAGCAAACTTACCCTTAGCCCTAGTGGCTCACCCCAAAGCCTCTGCTTGCTCATAAATCAGATGAGCTTGTTTGTTTGGCGCTAATTTTCCTTGCGACAAAGCAAACTCACTCTATTAAATCAGCGACACCCAACTTTGTCAACAGGTGATTGACTAAAAAACTGCGCCTGTTGAGCAAACTGTAATTAAGCCAACAAGGACATCCGCGTGGTCAGATTATTTTGCAACTTGCCTAAAATTACCCGATCGACTATTCTTCCTAGTAGATATCATCTTGATATAACAACCGACAAAAACATGACAGCAATATTACCGCCTTGGATAGTTTTAGACTCCCTATTGCACAACTGGCTACTAGAAGATATCGGTAGGGGCGATCGCACAACATCGGCTTTATTTCCCGCAAACAGCATCCAGGGTACAGCTAAATGGATAGTCAAAGAAGCTGGAGTCATTGCCGGATTGCCAATTGCCGATCGCACATTTAAACTTTTAGACAGCAGCCTCAGTTTCATCCCCCAAGTACCGGAAGGGAAACTGTGCGAAAAAGGAGAAGTAATTGCCGAGATTTCCGGTAATTTCGATGCGCTGCTAAGCGGAGAAAGAGTAGCTTTAAACTTGGCAATGCGTTTAAGCGGCATCGCTACTTTAACTCAGAAATATGTTGACAAAATTGCCGATTTGCCCGTGCAATTAGTGGATACGCGCAAGACAACGCCCGGATTGAGATTGTTGGAAAAATACGCGACTCAAGTCGGCGGTGCTTGCAATCACCGGATGGGATTAGATGACGCGGTGATGATTAAAGACAATCACATTGCGGCGGCTGGGGGAATTGCAGAGGCGATCGCCCTAATTCGCAATTCTATCCCCTATCCGCTGACGATCGAAGTCGAAACCGAAACTCTCGCTGAGGTAGAGACAGCTTTGCAGCACAAAGCCGATATTATCATGTTAGATAATATGTCCTTTGATTTGATGCGGCAGGCTGTGGTAATAATTCGCCAAAAGAGCGATCGGGTAAAAATTGAAGCTTCCGGCAATGTTACTTTAGAAACAATTAGAAGTGTAGCCGAAACCGGAGTTGACTATATTTCTACCAGTGCTCCGATTACGCGCTCGACTTGGCTGGATTTGAGTATGAAAATTCAGAGTCATTAGTCATTAGTCAGCAGTCATTAGTGATAGAAAATATGGCTAATACCAAATTCAGCTTTAATACCCCTTTTACTCTTTAGTCTTCCTCTGCTCGGACTTCGTTTGACTCTTAAGCGATTTGAATCGTCGAATAATTCCCGGGGCAACTTATCTCTTAGCTAATGACTAATGACTAATGACTAATGACTTTTAACAATGATTTGAGATAAAATGAACCCAAAAATTCCCGTCAGGCATACAGAGGCTGCGGATTAAGCGGTAAGTATAGTGCAAGTAAGCACCGCTGACACTTGTATCGTAGCCACTTCGGAACCACTCACCATAGGGATCGTGAACGAAGAATCCCTCGCTGTCGTAGCCTGATGCCACTATAATGTGACCGAAAGACGTGAAGTATCCGTGGATGACAGCGGGATTTCCGCTGGCTAGCCAATCTTGAACGTCATCAACAGTTGCATTCTCGGTAAAGAAATCTTGAGCGCCGTAATCTCTAACAATCTTTGCCAAATCGTAGGGGTCCCAGCGACTGTAACCTTTGGCGATCGCATATTCGTAGAGTTCGTCTTCATATTGCCCGCTTTGTTTGCGCCGTGGCACTTTCAAAAAGTCCATACACATCGCTAATGAAGTTACATTGCAAGAACCCGTAGGATTATTCAAGTTATCCATTTGCGATCGGTAAGGAATGCCGAGCCTGACAGTTGGGGGATTCGGTTTGGGAAAAAACAGAACGCTCTCTTGAGTAATTTGAGCGTGTGCTCCAAAAACATACCAAATTCCTGAACCTTTGAAAGATTCGTTGCGGAGAGCAACTCTGATGTGACCGCGAGCAGGAGCAAAAGCCAGAATCTCAAACTCTTTTCCGGCTGGTATTACTTGTTTTTCCGAGTCGTGAAGTTGAGAAGACGCCAGCGGTTTTGATTTAAAAATGGTGTCTCTGAGCGTTTTCAGGATCAGGGGATGTGTGGGAATCTCCTCTGGTTTGGTTTCAATCAGCTTTTTGGCTGTGACTGCTCCCAAAAAACCCGGTTCGCCGCACTTCATCAGAGTTTGAAATCGGTGGAGGGTGGCGGTAGAGAGAGGGCCAAAAATTCCGTCTACGGGAGGCTTCAGTAAACCCAGGTCAATGAGGCGGCTTTGAATTTGACCACTGAGTTCGTCGTCTGCAGCAATTGCTTTGGCATCGTACCTAATTTTTGAGTTGAGAAAGTTTTGTAATTTCATGCTTGCGTGCCCCTGTCAATCGATTTTAGATTCTAGATTTTAGATTTTAGATTTTAGAATTACGATCGCCGATAAATCCGGTTTCCCTAGACTAAATTGCTTGCTCGTCCATAATTCCCAGTTTATCGTCTCATAAAATTACGGTAATTTTACCGAGCAATCGATTTTAGATTTTAGATTTTAGATTTTAGATTTTAGATTTTAGAATTACGATCGCCGATCGATCCGGTTTCCCTAGACTAAATTGCTGACTCGTCAATAATTCCCAGTTTCTCGTCTTATAAAATTACGGTAATTTTGCCGATCGCCCATACCTTAAAGGCTTCATATTAATTATTTGACACAAAACCTTCAAGGCGCGGGTCGATCGAATTTCACGCACTATTGACTAAAAATCCCTCGTGCCCGTTGACATTGTTTCTGCCGAATGCCGAATGCCGTTGGATGGCTCAAAAGCAGAGGGATGGGAGAATTGCCCTGTTGAGGCGATGTCCAATTTATGCTTCGTCGGGACGAATTACCACAACACCCATCGCGTCGGGAGACAGATATTTAACGGCGGCTTCTCGGAGATCCTCAGCAGTCTGAGCTTGGATGCAGGCGGAATAGTTGAGGGCGGGAGCGATATCTCCTACCATCGACTGATAGTAACCGTACAAATTTGCTCGATCGCTCGGAGTTTCGTTACCAAAGATAAACCGATTTGCTACTTGAGTGCGGATGCGGGAAATTTCGGCATCTGTCACCAGTTCGGTTTGGAGAGTGCGGATGTGTTGGACGATGGCAGCTTCCACTGCTGCCAAGTTTTCTGTCGGTAGTTGAGCGGAAATGGAGAATACACCGCCAAGTCGCTGAGTCATGTTGCTGACCGAAATTGAGGAGACTAGCCCTTTTTCCTCGCGCAAATCCTGAACCAAGCGAGTTGTGCGGCCGTGACCCAATATTGTCGCCAAAACGTCGAGGGCATAAGTTTCCGACATTTCCATGAAACCTGGCACTCGCCACATCACGATCAGTCGGGCTTGCTGAAGGGCAGAGTCTACAAATTCCCGGCGGACTGTTTCTGTAAACGGCGATTCTTGGCCGTAGTTGGGGATTTGGGATTCTGGGTGAAAGTTGCCGACAGCAGGCACATTTATGTTGTTGGTTTGTGCTGTACTTTTTGCTGCAAAACTGTCTGCGACAATTTCTATTAGTTGCTCGACTGGCAAATTGCCTACAGCTACGGCTGTCATCGCCCCTGGCTGATATCTGCTGCTGTGGAAATCCCGCATTTGTTGCGCTGTCAACTGTTCGATTACCGCAGTCGGGCCGAGTACCGGTCGCTTGTAGGGCAGGACTTCAAATGCTAATTCCATCGATCGCTGATAGGTGCGGCGGCGTGGATTGTCTTCCGATCGTCTAATTTCTTCTAAGACTACCAGCCGTTCTCGATCGAAGGCGTCGTCGGGAATGCTGGCGTTGAGCAACACATCGACTTGCAGGGGAGCTAGTTCGGCAAAATCTTTAGGGGCTGTGGTGATGTAATAGTTAGTGTAGTCTTGACTGGTGGCTGCATTGGTGACAGCGCCGCGTTGCTCGATCGCGCGCTCAAATTCGCCACTGGGAATGCTCGGAGTTCCCTTAAAAATCATGTGCTCTAAAAAGTGAGCCATGCCGTTAATGTCGTCGGGTTCGACGGCTGAGCCTAAATTGAGCCACACGCTGAGGTTAACAGCATCGACCGGCAAGTGTTCGGCTATAACGGTGAGGCCGTTGGGGAAATGGCGGATTGTTGGGGCGTTGAGGGGCGATCGAGCTGAGGTTTTGAGTAGGATTGATGTCATTGTGCTTTTAAATTTATCTTCTTCTCTATATCTTAAAGGGTCTTTAAGGAAGGACTCAGGCATTCGCCATTTGGCGCGAAAAATGCAATTGGATGTGGACGGTAATGCACGCACCGAGTTTTTGGTCTCCCGGAAGAAGTATTGCTAACGTATTTCTGCGATCGCGATCGTTAATTTATCCTAATAGTTGCCCAAGTCCTCTGTTTTTTGGTGACAGCATTCGATGGAAAATCGAAGATTGAATAAAAACTTAGTATTTCCACAACCAGCTTTTCAACGATTTTGGCAATCGACTTCGGGGAAAATCGGCTTAATTTTGACTTTAGCGCTGATGCTCTCGGCACTGTTGGCCCCCCTACTTTCTCCTTACGATCCGGCGGTCGATCGAGATTATTTGTCGCGCTTGGTGGCTCCTAGCGCTAAACATTGGTTTGGCACCGACGGTTTGGGGCGAGATTTGTTGGTGCGGGTGTGGCACGGATTGGGGATCTCTTTAGTCGTCAGCCTGGTTTCTGTGGGTGCGGGTTTAATTGTGGGAGCGCTTTTGGGGCTGGTGGCCGGGTATTTTCGGGGGTTGCTGGAAATGGCGATCGGCACTTTGGCGGATATTTTGCTAGCTTTTCCTTCGATTTTACTGGCGATCGGCGTTGTTACCGTCACCGGGCCGAGCCTGCAAAGCGTAATTATCGCCGTCAGCCTCGTGCAAATTCCGATTTACATCCGCTTAACTCGCAGTATGGTGCTGTCTCTGCGGGAACAAGAATTTGTTTTGGCTGTCAAGGCTTTGGGCGCCAGCGACTTGCGGATTATTTTTCGCCACATTTTACCGGGAAGTCTGGCGCCTCTAGTTGTACAAGCAACTCTTTCGACTGGTACGGCGACACTAGAAGCTGCCGGTTTGGGTTTTTTAGGTTTGGGCGCACAGCCGCCGGTTCCTGAGTTGGGGACGATGCTTTCTGATGCTTTTAAGGGCGGATACGCTCTTTCTTCTCCTTGGACTATTTTGTTTCCCGGTTTGTTCATTACCTTGACTGTTCTGGGTTTCAATCTTTTGGGCGACGGGCTGCGAGACGCTTTAGACCCCAGATCCAATGCTGCGGCAAGGAAATAGCAATATTCAGGACTTACGCAGCAAGCACAGTATTTGAGCAATACTGTGCCTCCTCTAAAAATTGTTTAGGTATGCTCAAACTTTTGGCGGGAGTTGAAGCCATTTCAAAGTCGTAGCCTGGGCTGCCTACTGAGGTGATACCCGCTATGACTGGCTGCATTAAGATTGGCCCGGATAGGCGACTGTCGCGCCCGATCGCGATCGTTAATTCTGCCGCTGATTTATTGACTTTTTTGCACCAGCAAACTCACAAAGGCTTGCCCCAAAATAGTCGCCATTTCCGGGGTGGGGTTAACCTCTTCGTCTGGAACGCCTTCAATGGCGATACCGCGAAGGTCTGAACCATGTTGCAGCTTTTTTCAGTTATAGTTTGGCAAAATAATCAATAGTATTTTGTTAGTCCTGCATAGTAATGATAATCAAGCTTTTTGCTCTCTGCATAAAGTAGCGTTGTTAGTCATGCACAGTAAAAATATCGTTTTCTCATGCAAAAATTATACTGAGGTCCACAGTTAAAAATTGCCCCAATATGGTGAAAGCAGTTTTTTTGAGAAAGACAAGGTTTTACGAACCAAACGAGAAATTCGCTGCCGTAAAGTATTATTAAGTCTTTCAATATGACTGGTTTTCCCAGATTATTTACCTACAGATCGATGTCTTTTAAAAGGTAGCACTTCTGAATAAGATTCCCAAAAATCAGTATAACAAACAGCACATTGTCTATAGA
>NZ_JAUBUI010000015.1:0-94853 GCF_036705385.1 Microcoleus sp. B3-A4
AAGACTCAGGTGTGCATATTTAAATAACCACATTAAACTCAGTATTTCTGCTTAGTTAAAAAGCGGGATGCTCCCAAACTGTTTTTTAATTTAAATCCCTGCGGTTATTCACAACGGTTGCTCTGCTTGAGAAGGTGGCTCTTCTGGCAGCGGGATAAATTCTGTCTCTTGAGGAACCTGAGCAAAGCGTCCCTCTCTCCAATCGAGTTTAGCTTGCTCAATGCGCGAGTGGCGACTCGAAACAAAATTCCACCACTTATGGCGCTCACCAACAGGTTCACCGCCAATCACAATACAACGAGCCTTGCCTGAAGCAGAAATGTTTACTTCAGTGCCTGAATTTAGAACCGCTAGCCGATGTTGTTCTAAAGGCACTCCATCGATAACAAGCCCCTCTGTTACGCTGTAAACCGCCTGTTCGCTGTAATGGCCCGGTAAGGTAAATTCTCTTCCAGCAGGTAGTTGCACGTCCAGATAAATCATGGGTGAAAATATTTCAACTGGCGAAGTACGACCATAGGCCTCACCCGCAATTAGGGTGAACGAAACTCCTGCATCCTCCCAAACCGGCAGCTCAGAAGCCGGATGATGCCGAAACCAGGGGTCGGTTTCTTCGTATTCATCGGGAAGGGCTATCCAGGTTTGGATGCCATGCAGGATGGCTTCTTTGCTGCGCTCGTCCTCAGGCGTGCGTTCGGAGTGGACAATGCCTCGCCCTGCTGTCATCCAGTTCACCGCACCGGGACGGATTTCTTGAACGCTGCCGACACTATCACGATGCAGCAAAACCCCTTCAAACAGGTAGGTGACGGTGGCTAAGTTGATGTGCGGATGCGGTCTGACATCCACGCCCCGGCCGGGTGGAAACACCGCAGGGCCCAGATGGTCAAAAAAGATAAACGGGCCTACCAGTGCTAGAACGTCTGAGGGAAGCAAGCGACGGGCTTGGAACCCACCCAAATCTTGAATGTGTGGCTCAATGAGATGCTGGATGGTATCCGTCATAATGTTTATAAAGTTGGGAACGCTAATCGTTTATGTCAAAAGTGCATTATACAAAAAGCTATCCTTGTAGAGGCAGATCGCAATATCAGTGACTGGTCTAAACTTTCCCAATCGAAAGCTGTTGTAGAGTGTCGAGTTCTCAACGAGCTTTCTGCTTACGAGACGATGGAGAGTTCATCACTGACTTGAATCCTACCTTTGACCAGGGAGCGAATCAGACGATCGAGTGAGCCACGTTCTTCTTCACTGATGGACTCATCAAGGATGGCGGCCATCATGCCGTAGCGGTCAGCTTTGGTAACGCGGTGAGTATCGGTGACAGTGGCAATTAATTCGTTGATAGCGCCGGGGAGAAGATTAACTTGAAACATGGGATTATTTTGAACTCGACACCTTAATCATCTCGTGGTTTCTCCTAAGAGCAAGTGATGGTGCTGGGTGTTTCCCGTGATAATACTGAGAATATTGGGTGAACCAAGTCCGTGTTACCAGTGATCGAAGTCACAACATTGAAACCAATGCAGCGGTGGAACAACTACAACCCACCTTCCGCCCTTTGACTATCACACCGTAATAATTTTCGTCTTGCACGAGTCTGAACTTCCTGCTGTGCAAAAGTTTCAGACTTTCATAGGAAGAACTACCTCTTGACGACAGGAAATCAGCTTTTCCGGGTTAACGTTTCTCTGCTTCGCCAATGAGCGTAAAAGCAGCCCAATCTACAGGATTAGGATGTTTGACCAATGTCACCAGCATGGCCTTCCGCAGCGCTTGGGCAATATCAGGGGTTAGCTGCATCTGTCGATAAAATTCCGCCATCAAGTCGGCTGTTGATTTGTCGGATACTGACCACAGAGAAACTACAACACTCGGAACGCCTGCTGCAATAAACGAGCGTGATAAACCAATGATGCCATCACCTGTAATACGACCGCGACCCGTATTGCAAGCACTCAAAACGACGAGTTCGGCATTCAACCTCAAATTGAAAATTTCGCTAGCAGTGAGTAAACCACTGTCATCCTTGCTTGGGGCAAGTGCGATGACTCCAGGTACCCCCAATCCCTCCACGTCATCCAGGATGCCGTGAGTTGCTAAATGCACGATGCGCGATCGCTCTATTTGCTGTAAAACTGCTACTTTTGTCGCTTTGTCGCCTGTAAGCGGTTCAGCATTCAAAAGCTGAGCGATCGCGATCGCTTCGGCTTCAGAGTGTGGGAGTGATGACAGTTTTTGAGGAGGTTGGTTAGTCGTAAAAGCAACACTTGGCATGGTAGGATTCCCAACGACTAGCGCACCTTTTCCTGAAGCAAGCTGTTGCTGTTTCTTTGTTAAAGACAGCACTTGAATTGAAGGTGCTGTTAAAATAGTATGTTTTTCTATCAAGTAGTTTCCCGAAGTATCTTGCAACGCGGCAAAGGGAACTAAGAACAAAGATTCATGAGGAATAAAGGTAATTCGCGACGCTGGATCTTGAGGTAGAAGGTCAGCAATTGGTTCGATCAGTAGTTGATAAAGTTCTTGCAATGACGGGTTTAAAAATCGTTGCTCGACAATAGGCCGGGTTGGGGTGGGATTTGTACCTGGTTGGGATCGCTGCTTGTTTCGCAGGCAACTGGGAATGAAGCAACGACCTTCAGTAATCAAGGCTTTTAATGAAGTTTTTTCCTCAACCAAACCTTTCAAAGTGATGCGACGAAAGTCAATTTTTCCGGTGGGCTGCATTACCCAGATATAAAGTTCTGAATCTTGCAGCTTTCTTTGACCATCAGCTTCTCTAACTTCTTTGATAATCGAGTAAGAAACTAAAGTGGAATTTTGTTGTTTAGCGATTTGCTGAATTTCCTGGATGTTGAGCGGTTTTATTTGACTTTCCGATGACTTTAGGGTAGCCTGTGCTGACTGGGAAGAAAAACGGTTGGTCAATAATCTCACAAAAGCTTGCGCCCGTCCCCGCTCTGTTATTTCTAGCGCTGTCTCATGCTGATTTTGATTGGCAAGCACTTCTTGCAATGTACTATAACTTGTTTCTTGGGTTTCAAAAATTGAAACTAAATTGAGGTCGTTATTTTCTAAATTTGACCGCAGAGATTCCCAAATTTCAAGGGCTGAAAATAAAGCTTTGATAGCTTCTTCTGGTTGCTTTGCTTTGTATAAAGCGTCACCTAAATTTGTGAGTGCGCGGCCTTCAGCGTGGCGATCGCTCAGTTCTCTGGCAATGACTAAACTTTGTTGGTGAGACTCAATCGCTTGACGATAATTTTTGACTGCATAGTAAGCAATTCCTAAATTCTCTAGAGCACGACCTTGAACGAAGCGATCGCCCAGTGCTGAGGCGATCGCTAAGCTTTGCTTCTGAGCATCAATTGCTTTGGCATAATCGGTTAGGGAATAGTGTACTAATCCCAAATTGCTCAAAGCAAGAGCTTCGCCTCGGCGATCGCGCTGCTGTTTAGCGATAGCTAAACTTTGCTCTTGATATTCAACTGCCTTTTTATACTCTTTTTGGGCATAGTAAAGTAATCCCAAATTTCTCAGAACACTCGCCTCTAAATCAGCCGATTTTAGGGAATGCGCTACTTCCAAACTTTGCTCGTAGTATTCGATTGCTTTTTTATAATTGCCAATCGCGCCGTAAGCAGCTCCCAAACCAATAAAAGCTTGTCCCTTTCCCAATAAATCGGCCCTGGATTCAGCTTGTGCTAAGCGCTGCTGGTGGTAAGAAATTGCTTTTTCATAATCTCCGATCGCGTAGTAAGTCGCGCCTAGATTGTTGAGCGCGTAGCCTTCCCTAGCGCGATCGCGTCCAAGTCTCGCCAGCTCTAAATTCTGCTGGTAGCAGGCGATCGCTTTGCTGTAGTCTTTTGGCGCAGTCTGGAGAGGCAATCCTGCTTGCTGCCCCAGTAATTGTTCCTCAGTTAAGCATTGAGCGGCACTCGGTGTCAGGCTGGCTAAGTTTTGCGGTTCGCGATTTCGATCGCCATTAAGCTGGCTCAATTGTTGAGCGGCAAGGGTATTAGGAGTTCCTGGCGGTGTATTAGAGACTTGCACTGAGACAGGTACAGTGGCTGCTGCAGTTGGTATTGCATCTGAGTTTGCAAGCGTTGGTACGAGTGGTGTGGTGGTTGGGAGACGTAGTGGTTCTGGCACGCCCCTTTCTGGCGGTAGCGTGGGAGCTAACCCAGGGGAATTAGGATTATCTGGTGGTGATACACCTAAGCCTAGAGGTGCGATCGCAGGGAATTGAATCGCAGGTGGTGCGAGTGCAGCGAGTGCTGGTGGTTCTGGCGGTACTAGGGGAGCAGACCCACCACTCCCAAGGCCAGTCCGCCAAGGAGGAAGAGGCGAAGTGCCTAGAGCAAGGGTAGGCTCTGCCACAGATATTAATCGACTGCCACTGGTATCAATGCTATTGGGGTCATTACTGCTGGTAGCGAGGCGAATCGTACCCTCATTGGTGAGGATAGTGCCGGGAGCGATCGCGTTCTCCGCTTGCAAAGTGACGTTTCCGTCCGGTATGCCCGCCTCAGCTACAGAGTTGATGGAGCTGTTTCTAGCATTAATGCTGCCACGAGGGCTGAGCAGGCTGATATTGCCCCCTCCAGAGAGGATGGAACCTGCTACGGTGATGTCTGTGTTGTAAAGAATTTCAATATTACCGCCAACGCCTGCGCTAGCACGGGAATCTATTCTTTCTCCGGTGGCATTAATGCTTGAGGTTCCTGCAAGGAAAATTGGACTACCGCCAGAAGTAATATTTCCTACAGTTAAACGACCCGCGTTAATTTTAATATTGCCCCCTCTCCCTTCGGGAGATGTAGAATTTAAAGCGCTAATATTGAGCGTGATTCCGCCAAGTGGCTCATTCAGAGAACCAATCGCACTATGGCCGGAAATAAGATCTCTGACACTAACATCAAATCCTTCAATGTTGATTGCGCCACCTCTTCCGTTGCTAGAACTAGAATTGATACTCCCGCTGGCATTAAGTTCTAGAGTAGAGAAGTTAATAAAGCCACCTCCAGAAATGACATTTTGCAGAGTTACAGGCCCTGCGTTTACTTTGATATCGCCTCCAACTCCACCGCTATAGCTGGAATTTAGGGTACTATTGCCGGCGTTAAAGTTGCCTTGGTTGGACACAGAAATGCGACCGCCACCGGAGGTTATATTACCAGTCACAATGTCACCCCCAGTATCACCCCCCCGAGCTTTGAGTTCAATGGCGCCTCCCACTCCTGTGTCAGAACTCGAATCAAAATTCCTGGCGCTGATGCTGCTGGTAGAGAGGCCGCCGATATTATTGAGGCTGATATTGCCACCGTTTGAGACAATGTTTCCGACTGCAATGCTACCAAATGCCAAAAGCCCGACATCGCCACCTGCAGTGCCGCTGCCAGAGTTGAGATCGCCGACACCGATCGCACCTGCTTGACTGCTGAGGGTAATCTTGCCACCGCTAGAGAGAATATTTCCCGTTGCTATATTGCCGTAAGCATTGAGAGAGATGTTGCCCCCTCCCCTGCCGCCAGTCGCGCTCAGAGTGCTGGCGCTGGTGTCGATCGCACCTCGATTGCTAAGCAAGCTGATCTCGCCTGCGGCGATTCCGCCAGTGTCGATGTTGCCGGCACTGATGTTGCCTTCTCCATAAAGGGTGACTTTGCCTCCGTTTCCAAGGAAGCTAGAGGTTGTAATTCCACCGCTGGCGATCGCGTTTGTCCCATATAGGAAAATTGACCCACCGTTACCGGTTATCGAGGAAGCGTTCAAGGTGTTGGCGCTCGTATTAATGCTTCCCCCCGCGCTGTAGAGGGTAATATTGCCGGCATTGCCCAAAGTTGAAGTATTCAGGTTTTCCGCTGCGATGTCCCCGGACGCTACCAGCGCGATATCTCCGCCATTTGAAGTAATGGATGCTGCTTGAATGCTGTTTGCAGCGCCTAAAAAAACTGAACCTGCGATCGCGATATTGCCAACTTGAATGCTGGCAGGTGAAGAACTGGCGGGTGCTAGAGTGCTGTTTCCAGTGAGGGGATCGGGTAGGTTGCCAGCCGTAAAAACCAACTGCGGTCGATCGCTAGATGCGGAACTGATAGTGAGATCACCGGATGCGATCGTGCCTTCGGCTTGCACTCCCAGAGAACCGCCTGCGTAATTACCAAAAGAGACGTTTCCGCCTGAGACGATCGTAGAACCGCCTGAACTGGCGAAGTTGCCGGGGCTACCTTGAAGTGTGGCAATAGAGAAATCGCTCCCAGCTCTGAAGAGGGCATCACCGGATACAGTACCGTTACTGGTAAGTGTGATGCGGCCGCCAGCGCTCAGTAAGCTTTGGGAGTGATTGCGCGCCTGGATGTCTATTTGGCGATCGCCCTGCACGGTTAGGTTTCCACCCACATCAGTAACAAAAGAGTTAGCCGCGCTGTCGCGAATGCGGACAGCTTCCCCCGCTTGCAATTTCAAGTCACCAGTTGTTTGTAGTTGCCTGTTTGCTAGGGTCAGGTTACGCGCGGCTGACACAGTAGCCGTTTGAGCAGACACTGCTAAATTTTGGTTCGCACCTGTTGCCTGAGTGTCGGCGATCGCCACATCGCCAGCTTCTACTTGCAAGTCTGAATTCGTTAGCTGTACGCTTCCGTCGCTGTTAACTGTAACGCCTGTAGCATTGCTGCTACCCCCTGTCAGCAGTTGGGACAGGGTGAGGGGACTCAACGGCACATAAGCAGAATTTAGATTAGAAGAGGGGGAAATTTCTAAACTCAGCAGATGCCCTGCTTGAGAAATGCGGACTAAGTTTTGTCCAGGCACCGATGCGATCGCAATTTGCCCGGAAGGTGCTGACAAAGTACCGGGGCTGAAAACTGTTCCCCCTATTAAAGCTAGCGTTTGCCCGGACGGTACGCGCAGTTGACCGAAATTTGCGATCGCCCCTGGCTGAGCTGTACCAAAATTTAAAATGCTTGGCGTTCCTGTTAGCATAGCGTATTCATTAACGCCAACTGCCTGAAACAAATTGTTGCCCAATCCGATTCCGGTTGCTGTCGTTGCCAAGAATGAACCAGGCACGTTCAGTTGAGCGTTGGAACCAAAAACAATCCCCGCTGGATTCATCAAAAATAAGTTAGAATTACCGCCTATTACTTGAATTAAACCGTTAATATAAGAAGCATCGCCACCCACAACTCGCCCTAAAATATTGCGGATATTCGGATCGGAAATAAAATTAACAATTTGACCGTCTTTGAGTCCAAACTGCTGAAAGCTATGAAAGAGATTAGTGCCGTCTTTTGAGAGCTGTCCCCCGTTGATGTTAAATTGATTGCCGGAGGCATTAACAGCAGTTCCTGTGCCATCGGGAGACGGAGTGATTTGCTGTCCTGTAGCAGCAGGTGAGAACAGTAAAAAACCTAAAGATACCACCCAACTACAAGTCAACAGTTGCTGCTGATATCTTTGAGTTATTCTTGTTATAATCATTAGATTCCTCCGTAAAATATTTTTTTGCTGAGTGCGCTTAAATTATAATAAAACTTTTTACTCAAACAACATGAGTGGAGTTTAAGCTAAGCACGTTAAAAAGTCCGCTCTTAGCTTAACTGGCGAACGTTTATAGAACCCATTTGAGATCTAAGCGGCTGCAAGCCCGATCGGCATCAGCCTAATAAAAATAGTCTGGAGAGTTTTTAGTCCTTAGTCTGAAACCCTTGATTTTTCCTTGGTAGTTCGATTGCCGAATCGCCTTGAAAGCCATATTCTACGGTTGGTTATCAAAAATTGTCCTAAGTCTTGTAATAAAACAAAGATTAAACTTGGCACTCGCATCAACCAGAGTTCTCTCAAAATTACTGACGAGGATTTTGCACGTCTCTATCCAAGCATTTGCCCGTTCTCTTCCCCTACCTTGTCACAACCGGAAAAAACAAGCATTTGAGGATGATCTACTCTTCGTCTGTGAGACTGGTAGAGTATGGCATAACTGCTGGATACGAATTTTGCAGTCACTTTACTTCAAGACAGTAAAAAATGTCAAATGGGTTCTATAAAAGCGATCGCCCTTCCCACTCCCCCATCCCCTGAAGCCGTGAAGCGTAGCTATCCCAGAGGGAATCGCCCTTTTATCCAAAATCAAAATAAGTAGACAGACAAAAAAATTAGTCCGCCTACTTAATCGCTAACTACAAATCACTCCCACTCGATCGTTCCCGGTGGCTTAGAAGTAATATCGTAAACCACTCGGTTCACCCCCTTAACCTCATTCACAATCCGGTTCGAGATCAGTTCCAACAAATCGTAAGGAACCCGCGCCCAATCAGCCGTCATCCCGTCTTCACTCTTAATAAATCGCAAGACGATCGGGTAAGCATAAGTGCGCTGATCGCCCATCACGCCTACACTGCGAATCGGCAGCAAAACTGCAAAAGCTTGCCAAAGTTCACCGTACAATCCGTGCCGGTTAATTTCTTGGCGAACAATGAAGTCAGCATCCCGCAAAATATTTAGTCTCTCTGCGGTAACTTCTCCTATAATCCGAATCGCCAATCCCGGGCCGGGGAAAGGTTGCCGGTTCACGATTTCTTCGGGAAGCCCGATCGACCGGCCGACTTTTCGCACTTCATCCTTAAACAGTTTTCGCAGCGGTTCAATCAGCTTAAATCGCAAATCTTTCGGCAAACCCCCCACGTTGTGGTGGCTTTTAATTTTAACAGCAACTCGCTCGCCACTTTTCGGGTCTACATTAGTGTCAGCCGACTCAATCACATCAGGATAAAGAGTACCTTGTGCGAGGTAGTCGAAGGGGCCCAGACGCTTCGATTCTTCTTCAAATACGTTGATAAATTCGTGACCAATCCGCTTGCGTTTTACTTCCGGATCGGTAATCCCTTCAAGTTGAGCTAAAAAGCGTTCGCGAGCATTCACATACTCAACGTCAATGTGGAATTGCTCTTTAAATAATTTTACCAACCGTTCTGGTTCATACTTCCGCATAAACCCTTGGTCGATAAACATACAGGTAAGTTGGTCGCCGATCGCCTTGTGCAGCAAGAAAGCCAAAGTAGAAGAATCTACACCGCCCGATAGAGCCAGCAAAACTCGTTTCTCTCCGACTTGCTCTCGAATTTCGCGAATCGATTGCTCTACAAAAGTAGCTGTCGTCCAAGTCGGTTCGCACTCGCAAATGTGGTAAACAAAATTGCGAATTAAAGCTATTCCCCCGATCGAGTGAACTACTTCTGGGTGAAACTGAACCCCGTATAAATTTTTCTCGTGGTTAGCAACAGCAGCAGACGGAGTATTGTCCGTGTGAGCGAGGATCTCAAAACCAGGCGGCAGCTCAGTACAGGAGTCTCCGTGGCTCATCCACATCGTGCTGCCCTCTTCGACATTTGTCAGCAAATCCGTAGGATCGTCGATAAATAGCGATGCCTTGCCGTATTCCGCTAATTTCGATCGCTCAACCGTGCCTCCGAGCTGCTTTACCATCAACTGCATCCCGTAACACACTCCCAACACCGGTATTCCCAAATTCCAAATTTCTGGGTCGCAGTGGGGTGCTTTTTCATCGTATACAGAACTCGGGCCTCCTGAAAGAATAATTCCTTTAGGATTGATAGCTTTTAACTGTTCTGCCGTAGTCCGGTAAGAAATAACTTCTGAATATACTTGAGTTTCGCGAATTCGACGAGCAATCAGTTCGGAATATTGCGAACCGAAGTCGAGAATCAGGATGATCTGGCGCTCGCTCTGCCCCAGAGAAGAGTTTGTGAGGAGGTCTGATTCAGTTTTTATTTGAGTAGTCACGGTTATTGCGTAATTGCTAATTGCTAATTGGGCAGAAAGTAGGGGAGGTATTTGTCGCTGCTTCAGTACAAGACTGAGGAAGGCGAGCAAGCATTAGTCGCTAGGAATAAATCTTATTTATACTAGATTGCAGTCAGCGCTCGTAGTCGATTAATAGGGTCGAGGCCAAGCATAGATTTACTTCAATCCTTACCCTAATTAATTGAACTCTTGCGTCAAAAACTGCGTCCCCAAGCAACCTAGTATAATTAAGGTCTAGGGACAAAGAATTATTACTTGTTAAATATTATCCCTGAGCGATGTTTTAAACAGAATTCAGGGATATTCACACTAGATTAACAAATTTGGGTCAAAAATGTATCTCCTATATCACTTTTAACAATAATTTTGCGATCGCGCCCAAACATCACCGAGCCCACGGGGATGTGCAAGTTAGTGTGAGTAAAAATGCAATCCGATGACCGCAAGTCTATTTGTCGGGCGATGTCGCCGTAAATTTGATCGACCCAATTGCTCCCAAACTCGGCGTCTAAAGCCCGCAGTTGCCCGAGAGCCTCTTCGGCTGTCGCTGCGGCAAAAATTGCGGAACACGCATCGGCAGGCATTCCAGCTTTAGCACAGTAAGCTGTGAGAATTTCCCTACGCCCGTCAGCGAGGTGGTGGTGAGTGTGAAAAATTCCCGCCGCCAATTTCATCAGCTTCCCGTGATAGCCAAACAGCAAAATTGACTGCACGCCCTGATATCCTGCCTCTACCAGCAGCGGGCCGAGCCAGTTAGCGGTTTTGACTAGCCTCTCGGGATTAATCCCCAGTTGTCGCGCCAAATCCAAACCGTTTTCGCCGATGCAGAAAACCAAACAGTCAAACAGTTCGGCTTTTTGTTGCAGTTGTTCGCGGTAAACTTCCAACTGTCCAGGGGCACTCAGCGGTTGAGAAATGCCAGTTGTACCCAGCAGCGAAAGTCCTTCTACCACGCCGAAAGCTTCGTTAGAAGTGCGGGTGGCTAGTTGTCGCCCAGACGGCAGAATCAGGGTGACAGTAATTTTTTCTCCCCGTGCGAGTTCTCGGCTCAGATTCGATCGCAACAGCCGCATTGCGTAATCATAGATTGCGGCCCCTCCACCGACTGTGTGACGCCCGATACCTTCACCGCCGAGAATCACAATCTGCTCGGACTCTCCCCCATTCTCTCCCTCTCTCTCCCTCTCTCCCTCTTCCCAATTCCCCAATTCCACCATTCCCCAAACGGGGGTATTGCGAGTCAGATCGAGATTGTCCCCCGGATCGGAGCGAGTCACTCCTAAAGCGGTACCAGTTTTGAGTACAGACGCCTGTTCGATCGGAATTTCTGCCGTTATTGGCGGTTCCAGTAAATTTACTGATACGCTATCAACAGACTGGATACCCTCACGCAAGCACCGCAAAGCTGCAAGTGCGGCCGCACAGGCAAATACTGGCAGTGTATACCCGGATAAAGGTTGAGTTTTTGTCACGATCTAATGCAAAAATCCGTAAATTTACTGAGGCTCGACCTCACGCTGTAGCAATAAGACCCCTCAAACATTTAAGCTTAATTTTAGGGTTTGCTATTATCACCAGTTAGGGTAATTTTTGTCAAGTAATAATTTTGTCCTACCAGTTGCCGATCTCAGCCACAATTTTTTTGAGGTGCGTTAGCGGAGCCCTCGTAGAGGAGCGCCAAAAACCCACTCCGAAGCCTTACGGGCAGGTGCGGGGGATTTCCTATAAACAACCCGGAATCTCGATCGCGATCGCTGGGACTGAACAAACGGATTCCAGGAATTAGGTACAAATAGTTAGCCGCTATACTCCGCAAGTCGATCGTACTTCCTTTTATAGATTTAGCTAGCCGTAAAGGTTTGAGAGCGGAATGGAGGATCGGGCGCGAAATTTGCTTTGGCCCTTGGGGCGACTTGTTTGAGGCGGAATTCGAGCAATTTTTGGCAGGCGAAATGCTGCGATCGCTTCCTTGTTAAGCGCTAAAACCTACTTTTGGACAATTAGCAAATTTATATCTCCCAAGCGGTTGATGTTCCAGTAATCGCTTGCCATCTATATTAATAACCATTACCCGGAAGTGCCAGTCTAGCTTTCAAGCTCACATCTTGAAGGCGGGGCTGGTTTTATCTTAACAGGCTAGGTCAGCAATTTTCAGCAGAAAGATTAAATTTTATTGACACGGCGCGTGAAAAATAATTTAATGGCCAGCCAGCCTCAAACCATTACCAAACCTGGGTTGGACAGTTTTCAATCTAAAATCTACAATCTAAAATCGATTGACTATGGTTGAACCAGTTGCAGAGTTAAATGAATCTCTCTCTCTTCAGAGTCCAGAAATAGTAGACCCGAAAATATTTCAGCTCGTTCTCTCTGCAAAAACAGATCTCAAATTTTCTAAAAAAGACGTTCGATCGACCCTGAAAGCCTCTACTCTAGACGGCGTTTTTGCCACTCTCTTCGAGTCGGCGACCACCGGTGTACTGTTGAGCAACTTCTTGCTGCAACTCGGCGCGAGCAGTGTGGAAATAGGTATATTTTCTGCTATTCCGATGGTGGTAAATCTCCTGCAACCACTAGGAGCCTACATCGCAGACCGGACAGCCAGCCGCCGCTGGTACAACTTATTTGTATTCGGCGCGTCGCGGCTGCTGTGGCTGGTGTTCGCGGTGGCAATTGTTTGGGGTTCCCAGCACGCAGACCCCCACCAACTGCTGCAATGGACGCTGGTAACAGTCGTAGCCGCTAGTGTGCTGGCAGCTCTGGCCAATTCTAGCTGGTTCAGTTGGATGGCTGCTGTGGTTCCTCAGCGCTTGCGGGGACGCTATTTTGGCTTTCGCAACAGTGCTGTCAGCTTCATCAGTTTGCTGGGAGTGCCGTTGATGGGATTGGGAGTGTCAACTTGCGACGGCGGTCGAATTTTTGGCTACGGTATTGTTTTATTTGTGGGTGTTTTGGCGGGAATGATTAGTTTGGGGTGTCAATCTTTCATGGGTGATGTGAATCCCCAGGTATACAAAAAAGATGCAGAGAGCGATCGACTTACAGAGAAAAAAGAAAAGCAAATAACAGATTTTGTGCCTTCTGTGCTGAAAGATTCTAATTTTTTAATGTTTATTCTTTACTTCAGTGTGTGGACATTTGCTGTCAATCTCAGCGCGCCTTTTTTTAATATCTACCTGCTGAAAGATTTAAGCTTGGATGTGAGTTTGGTAACGATTTACACCAGCTTAAGTTCCGGCGCAAATCTACTGCTGCTGATGTTTTGGGGCAAGTTGGCCGATCGCTGGGGAAATCGCCCACTGCTAATTGCGGTTGGGCTGGTGGTAGCGGTAACGCCTTTGTTGTGGTTGGGTACGGGCAATTACCCTTTTGCTCTATGGGTGTGGCTGCCGCTGCTGCACTTGTTGGGGGGAACGACTTTAGGCGCGATCGGGCTGTGTACTAACAATATTCAAATGGAGATAGCGTCGATCGAGCAACCTTCGACTTATTTTGCGATCGCCGCAGCAGTTTCGGGAGTAGCTGGGGCTTTGGGAACTACCGCCGGCGGCTTTCTTGCCGAACTTCCTGGCATGAGTTTGGGAGCAGTGTTTGCCCTCTCGGCTGGTGTTCGCTTGATTGCCCTTCTGCCTTTGGTTTTGGTGCGAGAACCTCGTAGCCAGTCGCTGCGGTCGATCGTCCCCACTTTGGGACGTTTCAATTTAAACCGCGGCTAGGAAATTTTCGCACAAATTTACCGATCGAGAAACCAGAAAAGCTCACAGATTGTTAAAAACTTCAAGCACATCACACAAAACCTGAGAGTGCTTGAAACAAATTTTAATCCAAAACATAGTCCAAACCTGCTAGGTGTTCTGCCAATACCTCACCATTATCTTGCAGCTAACTGACAAATCGATAAGATATAGCTGTTCTAAAAACTGACCTGGCATAGCGTAAATGTGTTTAAATGTTTCTTAGCTAGGGCGTCGGAGCGCTACTTCTGTTAGGAGAATCGAGCATTTTTCCATAACCAAAGCTACTATTTCACGCTCTGAATTTTTTACGTTTTAGGAAAAGCGAGCATTTTCCCTGAACCAAAGCTACTATTTCACACTGTAAATATTTTAATTTAAGAAAAATAAATAAATTTAACATTTTAATACAACAAACTCAACTAGAGGGTGTTTTGGGACTAATATCCTGAGAATCGAAATAGCTAAAAATTGCCCAGCCACATAACAATTTCAAGCCAAAAATTAGCAGGGAGCGCCTGACGCGACAGAAAAACGCGAATTGGCAATCTCAAGTAACCGATTACCAAGGACAGCTCGCTCTCAAATTTCCGATTCAAAGAGAGAATTAAAAAATGAAACGTCTGATCGTTTGCTGTGATGGCACTTGGCAACAACTCAATAGTAGTTACCCAAGTAATGTGATTAAACTTGCCCAGGCAGTGAAATCGACCGCCAGTGACGGGGTTCCGCAAATCGTGTTTTATGACGAGGGAATTGGATCGGATAGTAACAAGATTTTGGGCGGAGCCACTGGACTGGGAATCGATAGAAATATACAAGATGCCTATCGTTTTCTTTCTCTCAACTATGAGAAGGGTGACGAAATCTATCTCTTCGGGTTCAGTCGCGGGGCTTACACAGTCAGGAGTCTAGCGGGGATGATCCATTGCTCGGGCCTCCTAGCCCGCCCTCATATTACCAGGGCATCAGAAGCTTACGAGCTTTACCGTAACCGAGACATTAAACCAAAGGATCGGCTAGCAGCCAATTACCGCGAAGATTATGGCGATCGCGTCCCGATTACCTTGCTTGGTTGTTTTGACACCGTTGGAGCCCTTGGTATTCCTGTTCTACCCGCCTTCAAAAAGTATGACGAACAGCTCAAGAAAAGGTACAGATTCCACGACACCGCTTTAAATAAATCGATTCAGAATGCGTTGCATGCCGTGGCGATCGACGAAGTTCGCGAAATCTTTGATGTTACGCCTATGAAAAAAAATCCTGATGTTGAGAACCAGCGGGTTATTCAAGTTTGGTTTCCCGGCTCGCATATCTGCATCGGCGGTGGAACGGAAGAATACAGCGGGTTATCAGATACAGCCTTGCAGTGGATGTTGGATTCAACCCGTAACCTTGGATTGGGGCTTGAATTCGATCCAAGTGCCATCCCCACAGGTATCAATCCTAATTATGATATTGATTTTAAAAACGATCCAGGGCTCTTCAAATTGGCAGGAATTAAGTTCCGCGAGGTGGGCGATGCCATTGAGGCTCTTCATGAAAGCGCGATCGAGCGATTGAAAAAACGCCAAGACTATCGGCCTAAGAATCTGGAAAATCTTCTCTCCAAAGTAATTGAAAATATAGAACAATGATCAAACTTTATCAAGCTCTCAGAACCTAACATAAGAAGACGATCTAATCTACAATAATCGAAAGGAAAAGCAATCATGACAAGAGATACATCTAGAGATGGATTGAGCAACAAAGCTTTAGCATATACGTTGACTCATTTCAAACCCATTTGGGATTTAGTTCAAAGTTACGAGCCTCTGAAACGTAAACTAAACAAATTTTTTCTCAATAGCATCATTTACAAACTTCCGACTCGCCCGCTTCCCTATAGCTTAATGGGCTTAGATCCCAAAATTCCAGGGACAGATATTCCCAAGAAAACTGATACCTACATCTCTTGGGATTCACTTACAGACAAGACTTATACTGGGCGACATTTACCTCCCGACCCAGAATTTAACAAAGAAGGGAATTTACCACCACTCGACAAATTAAAGACCTTATTCCAAAAAAGAGATGGAAAAACCATTTATTCGGAAAAATCGACTCTGCTCTTTCCCTATTGGGTGCAGTGGTTTACAGATAGTTTTCTGCGGATAGATCAGCAAAACCGCTTCAAAAATACCTCCAACCATCAGATTGATATGTGTAATGTTTACGGGTTGACCCGCAAACAAACAAATCTGCTCAGAGCTTTCAAAGGCGGTAAATTTAAAACCCAAAAACTCAAGCGCAAAGATGGCGTAGAAGAAGAGTATCCACTTTTTTATTATGCCGATCCTGAGCAGGGTATTATCGATCCTCAATTTGAAGGTCTTCATGCACCCCTTAATGACGAGAAAAGACAACCGCCCGAAAAGAAAGGCAAGCTATTTGCAATGGGAGTTGAACGGGCAAACGTCCAAATTGGCTATGTCATGCTCAACACTTTATGTATCAGGGAGCATAATCGAATTTGTGATGTTTTGTCCAAAAGCTATCCGGAATGGGACGATGAGAGGCTCTTCCAAACCGCGAGAAATATTCTCATGGTGATTGTTCTTAATATCATTATGGAAGAGTACATTTTCCACATTACGCCCTATAATTTTAGGTTCTTTGCCGATCCTGAAGCTTTTACCAAGGAAAGTTGGTATCGAGAAAATTGGATGGCGATTGAGTTTAGTTTTGTCTATCGCTGGCATAGTGCGATTCCGGAAACCTTTATCTATGACGGCAAAGAAAAATCCATGTACGATTCCCTCTGGAATAATCAGATGTTAATCGATAAAGGGTTGGGTGCATTGATGGAAGAAAGTTGTTCCCAACCAGGCACTAGAATTGGTTTGTTTAACACACCTGATTTTAAGATCGCAGGAACACCCTATACATTTATTGATGCTACCGAACTAGCATCTGTTAAACTCGGACGGCAGGCGCAGTTAGCCAGTTATAACGATTACCGCGAAATGTGTGGTTATCCCAGGGTGACTGATTTCAATCAAATTACGGGTGACGAATACGCTCAACAGAAATTAAAAGAGTTGTACGGTCATGTTGATAAGATTGAACTATTTGTCGGATTGTACGCTGAAGATGTCCGGAAAAATTCAGCAATTCCGCCTTTAGTAGCACGGATAATTGGCATCGATGCTTTCTCCCAAGCTTTAACTAATCCTTTGTTATCGCCTAAAGTCTTCAATAAGGAAACTTTTTCCGAGGTTGGTTGGGAAATTATCCAAAATACCAAAACAGTCTCTGATTTAGTGAATCGTAATGTTCCTTTAAGCGATCCCAAGTACAAAGTCTCCTTCGATCTTAAAGTTGTAGCTGACAACTAAGACTCAAATTAGTTGGGGGCGCAAAGACACCTGCGCCCTCAAAAATGAGGAATAAAAAGGCGATCTTTTCGCAAGCGATCGCCTACGCCAATTCGGGAGCAATTGCACCAGCAGCTCTACTATTTAACAGAGGCAACGGTTTGTGTAGAACCTTTTTTAGCGATTAACAGAAGGTTATTTATGAGCAAGAAGTTATTTACCGAATATCCCGAACAGGACGAACGCAAATACTACGATCTTTTGGTTGAGCAGGCCAAGCTTCGGATGGATAATCTTTACGGGAATAAGGAGCGGGCGCTGCGAGATACTCACGCCAAAACTCATGCGTGCGTTAAAGGAGCTCTGGAAATTTTTGACTTTGATGAGGAAGCGATTAAACGGGAAGTGGGCAAACGCGCTTCGTTAACTTCTTCGCAACTGAATGCGATTTCCATTAAGCAAGGTTTGCTAGCAAAACCCAAAGAATATCCTGTTTGGTTGCGATTTGCTAACGGGGCTACCAAAGTAGCCAATGATTACGCTAAAGATTCGCGCTCAATTTCAGTGAAAGTGATTGGGGTGGAAGGGGAAAGACTGGCGCAAAGCCACGAGTCAAAAACCCAGGACATCATTGTTCACAATTCAGAGATATTTGTGAGCCAAACCATCAAAGATTACTACGGCTTTTTTTCTGCTCTTGTGGAATCACCAGATACATTGAAAAAGTGGCTCATTCGACATCCCAGACACTTTCTAGCGGTGTCAACGCTTACGGGTAGCCGGACTCCGAAGAGTTTGCTAACAGCCAAATATTGGAGCGGTTCACCCTCTGGTTTGGGTCTCCATCCCGATTTCGATCCCTCCCAGCCTGGTCTAGTTCCTGTGGAATACCCTGCTGTAATTAAGTATGGGTTTACTCCGGTTTCATGCAAACCACCGCACGAGATAATTCCAGAACAATCTCGACCGGGAATCCCTAAAATTCCCTTTGTCGATCGCGCTAAAGCCTTGGGTTTAGATCCCAATAAACCAGACAATTATTACCGGGATGACCTAATTCAAGCCCTGGCGAAACCTGATGCCCAATACTGTTGGGATTTTGGCATTCAGTTCCAAACCAGCCTAAAAATGCCGATCGACGATGGCATCAATGTCTGGAAGGAACAGGAATCACCCTTCAAGAGAGTAGGTCGTCTCACCGTCAAGCATCAGATTATTGATTATGAAAAACAATCTGATTTCAACGAAAACCTGAGATATTCTCCCTGGAACGGCTTAGCAGTTCATCGTCCAGTAGGTGCGATCAATCGGATACGCGGTGTGGTTTACCCCGTTGTAGCGAATTATCGCCTTCAAAAGCGAGGTCTTGTCCACCAAGAACCAACCGGAGAAGAAACATTTTAAGGCAATAATTTGAGGCTGGGACATCATATCATTTCCGGTTACACCGGAATGATGTTGACGGTTGACTGTTGACTGTTCACGGCGTCAACCATCAACAGTGAACTCGAATTTACTATTCCGATGCTAACGGATTTGATATCATTTAATGCCAACAACCAGGTCTCGTCTGAGCAAATGGCAATTCAAGGAAGTTAACAAGGGAAACCTTCAAAAAATCCCATCCCTTTTTAGGGGGTGGGAGTGTAGAAAATTATGAATTCTTAGTCCTCAGTCCTTAGTCCTCATTATTCAGTAGCAATGAATCAATAACTGGGTTCCTACCCAATTATTAATTATTCTGCTAGCAACCAACTGATGACTAATGACCAACGACTGATGACTAATAAATTAGGCTTGCCGTGAGTAGTATTCCACGACTAGCAGTTCGTTAATCTGTAGAGCAATCCACTCGCGTTCGATAACGCCGTTAACTTTGCCAATTAGTTTTTGCTTATCAAATTCCAAGTGATTGGGCAAGTGAGCCAAGCCTGGGTCTTTGAGATTAGCTTCTACCATTGTGCGCGAGCGCTCTCTATTTTTCACCGCAACTACATCACCAGGCTTGCACTGATAGCTGGCGATATTGACTTCACGGTCGTTGACAGTTATGTGACCGTGATTTACCAATTGTCTAGCGGACGGAATGGTTGGAGCCATTCCCATCCGAAACACAGTATTGTCCAAGCGCATTTCCAAAAATTGCAGTAACACTTGACCTGTGGAGCCCGTGACACGGCGGGCTTTGCGGACGTAACGGAGCAGTTGGCGTTCCGTCACACCGTAATTGAAACGGAGTTTTTGCTTTTCTTGCAAGCGAACCGCATACTCAGAGAGCTTTTTGCGGTTTTGACCGTGCTGTCCAGGCGGATAATCTCGTCTGGGAGTTTTGCGGGTTAGACCCGGCAACTCTTTCAGGCGACGGACGATTCTCAATCGGGGGCCTCGATATCGAGACATTTATTTTCCTCTCTAATATCTGTATGCAATTTTATGCAGACTCTATATTATATGTTGGTAACGGTCAAAATTCAAATAAAGATCGATAAAAAAACGATCGACCGGAGGGCGATCCATAATGTGCGGTAAATTCTGAAGGAAAAGCCGATCGCTCGATCGCCCCAATCAGCCAAAAAAACTCACTACTCGATCTGCCATGCACAACCGCAATTCTTCCCGCACTTCTTCCCCAAAGCCAGCACCGATAGGCTCAAGCCCTACCGCGCGCTGGATCTTGGCTTTCGGCACGCAGCTAGCAGCACTGGGTTTGTTGGCAACAGCACTGCCAATCTCACCAGCATCAGCCATCACTATTAGAATCCCTCGCAATAGGAATCCCTATCGCGTCTGCGCCCTGGAATTAATGGATGCCGGAGTGGGGGCAGAGGCCGCCGCCGCCGCTTGTGCTGACGCCCTCCGCCCCCGCGACATATCTAAATGCGCCCTCCAAATCAACCGCAAAACCAATATTCCGGGTGTCGAAGCGCTCTCTAGCTGTCGGCGGGTGAGGCGTCCCCAAGAATTGGCTAGGTGCGTAGTGAATATTAACGGCAAAAGTCGAACTCAACCTGCAGATCCGCTGGTAGTGCTCGATGGATGCCGCCGCAGTTTATTGCCACAACAGTTTGCTGAATGCGTAGTCGGTTTGAGCGGCAGGCTCGACTTTCCCACCGATCGGTTAATCGCCACTTGTCTTGACCCCAGCGGCAACGTGAGCCAGTTGGACGGGCGTCCTGCACCTACCCCTCCTGTGGAGCTAATTCCACCGCCTTCGCCCCCCAATTAATAACGGTTGACTGTTAACGGTTGACGGTTGACTGTTGACTGTTGACTGTTGACTGTTAACTGTTAGCTGATGACTGTTAACTAATGACTGATGACTACTTTTTCCTAATCAAATGTCAGAAATTTTTGCTCAAATTACAGTCGAAGAATTAGGTCGCCAATTAGCAGAAACGAATGCTGATAAATTGCAGCTCGTAGACGTGCGGGAACCTTACGAAATTGAACTCGCGGCGCTGCCGGGATTTGTAGCTTTTCCGCTGAGCGAGTTTGCCGAATGGTCTGGTGAAATTGACGCTAGACTCGATCGCGACACAGAAACCCTAGTTCTGTGCCATCACGGAGTGCGATCGGCTCAAATGTGCCATTGGTTAACGGAGCGAGGATTTACCAACGTTAAAAATATTGTTGGCGGCATAGATGCTTACTCAATGGTGGTCGATCGAACCATCCCCCGCTATTAACATCAAATCCAGTTCTCAACTATCGTTTTTTCAGAGTCCGCGCAGGCGGACTTTGTGTGTGTATAAATCGATTATATTCCCCCGGAATGAGCTAATTCACAGCAGCAAATCGAAAGTTTAAAAGCGTACTGAGAGTAGCCTGATCGCGCCCCTGCCTTTTCGAGTCATAAAGAGCCTCATCAGCAGCCAGTAGCAGCGTTACCGCATCATTTTCCTCGCTCGGAACAACGCTGGCAATTCCTAAACTAATCGTTACCACAGAATTAGGCAGACCGTCAAGACTCTTAGGGTTAAAAACAATCTTCAAATCTTTCACTTTGGCTCTAATTTGTTCGGCAACAACCACAGCCGCCGACGCATCAGTTTCAGGTAAAATCACAGCAAACTCCTCGCCCCCGTAGCGAGCAGCTACATCAGCAGGACGCTGGAGCGATCGGCGAATTGTCTGAGCTACCAATCGCAAACAATCATCTCCTGCTTGATGTCCGTAGGTATCATTATATATTTTGAAATAATCGAGGTCGCACAAAATTAAAGATATCGGAGACCCCTCGCGAGCCATGTGTTCCCATTCGGTTCGCAAGCAACTATCAAAATGCCTTCTGTTACCAATTTGAGTAAGTTCGTCCACATTCACCAAAGCTTGCAGCCTTTGATTTTCTTGCTGCAACTGCTCAAAACGAACCACCGACCCCTTGTCGTCGCACAAATTTTGCCCTTGAAAATACAGGCGATATAATTCGCAAGACAAACTACAGTTATTTCCCTCTAATTTGACCAGTCCCATGCTGTCTAACTGATAAGCCATCAAAGGTTCGAGGTGAATGCTATTTTTAGCATCGATAACTTGTTGGAATGCGGAGGCGAGTTCGGGCTGCTGTTGAATGGCGATCGACTGATTTTGCAAGTAATCGCTATAAATTCCGTTGTGAGTAGGAGCTGCTGTTAACATTTCTGCCAACTCGGCTCGCCCCAGTTCCTCGGCCGGTTCCTCCCGATCGACCGACTGGCTGTTTTGTTGCGAAATAGCCAGGTGATACAGCGCTAAATGCACTAAATAAGGATGCCCGCCTACCATGCTCATTAATTGCTGTATCGGATCGCGATCGCTCCAGTTTAGTCCGTATCTGCCCGCCAAATCTTGAACTTGTTCAACAGTAAATTCTGAGAGTTTAATCGGCATTCCTACATTAAATGGAGATTTATTAACATTCAAATCAATATAAATTGCTGTCGAATGAATAACCACGGTGCGGAGTTTTTGCCAAGTTGGGCTAGCGCGAGCTTGTTCGTACCAAAAACGGATCACCGACAGAAAATCTTGAGCAATATTGGTGCGTTCAAATACCCGATTTATTTCGTTGATCGCCAAGACAATAGGACTGTCAATTTGTTGGAGCAAATAGTTTTCAAAGTAAATAGTGCAGCTTACCTTGCTGCCCATATCTTCATCCCAGAATTCATCAATATTTGGTTCGAGTTTGAGTTGCCGAGCGACATTGACACAAAGCCAGCGCAAAAATTTATCTAAACTACCAAAAACCGCTGTGTCGGCTTGCTGAAAGTCTAAAGTTACTGTGCGGTATCCACGATCGACTGCCGCGTCAATTATCCGCAGCATCAGCGAACTTTTGCCCATTTTTTTGGGAGCCTTAATGCGAACGAGGCCTCCGGGTTTGCTAATTTCTGCACAGGCCAAGGCTTCGGCCCCTGAGCGCTCAATATAAAATGGAGAGTCAAGCGGTATGGGGCCGCCGGGAAAATCTAGCTCGGCAACTGTTTGGATCGAGTTTGGCGATTTTTGGAGTCCTGCCATAGTCCTTGCACAAGGCGATACCCTGACCAAAAAAATGGGATACAAGCCTCCCCCTTCTAGGGGGACTTTCGGTTCGGAATCTCTCCGAGAGGTTTTTGAATAAACAGCACGGCATTTATTCAGGCTGGCTCTAAAATGATTGTATGTTAAATCTAACCTACGAGTACAAGCTCATTCCTACCGACGCGCAACGCCAAACTTTCGACCTGTGGCTCAATATTTGCCGCCAGGTCTACAACTTTGCATTGCGAGAACGAAAAGATTGGGTTAATTCTCGTAAGTGTGATATAAACTCGTGCAGCATTAAGCAGGAATACATTATCCCTACTGATGCACCGCGTCCAACCTTTGCCCGTCAATGCAAATCATTGGCCCAAGCAAAGAAATTAATTCCTGACTTGAAACTACCTCACACCCATGTCTTGCAGCAGGCGTTGCGCCAACAAGAGGCAGCGTTTGTGGCGATGTGGGAACGAGGACACGGTTTTCCTAGATTCAAAAAACGGCTGCGCTCATTTGTGTTCCCTCAATTGAATCTAGAATCCGTTATACGGTTTGATAATGCCGATTGGATCAACCTACCCAAGATTGGGTTAGTAAAAATGCACCTGTCACGTCCAATCCCTCAAGGGTTTGATGTCAAGCAAATTCGCGTTGTTAAGAGGGCTTCTGGTTACGTAGCCATGCTCAGTTTGCAATGTGATGTCGCAGTGCCTCAAGCCCCACCTTCAGGGCATGGATTAGGGATTGATTTAGGGTTAAAACATTTTTTGGCAACTTCTGATGGTGAATTGATTGATAGACCTCGATTTTTTGTGGATGGACAACGCAAGCTGAAATTGCTGCAACGTCAACTCAAGCGCAAGAAAAAAGGCTCTAGAAAGTTTCGTCAAATTCATCACCAAATAGCCTTGCACCACGAATACATCTCGAACAGTCGAAAAGACTTTCATTTCAAGACCGCACATCATTTATGTAACTCCGCCCAAACAGTATTTGCTGAGGACTTGAACCTCAAAGCAATGTCAGCCGGAATGATGAGCAAGCACACGCTTGATGCAGGGTTTGGTCAGTTCCTGAATATCTTGGGTCATGTTTGCTTTAAGCGAGGTGCATACTTTGCAAAAGTAGACCCGAACCGAACAAGTCAAACTTGTCCCTTATGTCAAACCCATACAGGCAAAAAAGAACTATCCGAACGGGTGCATAGATGTCAAACGTGCGGCTATGAAACGAATCGAGATGTTGCAGCCGCGCAGGTGGTGTTGCAGCGTGGATATACAGCGGTTGGGCAAATCGCAGTGAATTTTGGGGAGGGCAAGCTACATGAGTAGTCCCAATGAACCAAGAATCCTCGTGCCTTCGGGTCGAGGAGTTGTCAATGTATCTTACCTTTGTCAGGTTAGGAGATAGACGAGCGGTGTCCAAGATCGATCGACAATCCTAAAAAATCTAACTTTTTAGGGACTTCCCGGAACTGACTTTGCTATAGTAGTGTCACTTTACCCAGTCTCAAACCCTGCTTCAACACTTCTCCAGACCGACAAAAATTCGACGGTAGCCCAGACGCGATCATTCTTGGCTCTTTACCGGAAAAATAACTCGTCGGCCGTAGATGTCGTGCAGGAAGAGTCCCCATCAAAGGAGAAATAATCATTGTCACGCCGCTACCTGTTTACCTCTGAATCGGTCACTGAAGGCCATCCCGATAAAATCTGCGATCAAATTTCAGATACGATTTTAGATGCCTTACTGACTGAAGACCCCAAAAGTCGCGTCGCAGCCGAAGTTGTCGTCAACACTGGCTTAATGCTGCTGACGGGCGAAATTACCACTAAAGCTCAGGTAAATTACATAGAATTAGCCCGGAAAAAAATAGCCGATATTGGCTACATCCACGCTGACAACGGCTTTTCGGCTAATAGTTGCTCAGTGTTGGTGGCTCTTGATTCTCAGTCTCCCGATATTGCTCAAGGGGTGAACACAGCCCACGAAAGCCGGGAACAATCGAGTGAAGAGGAATTAGACGCCATCGGCGCTGGCGACCAAGGTTTGATGTTCGGCTTTGCTTGCAACGAAACGCCGGAAATGATGCCTCTGCCGATCAGTTTAGCGCACCGGATTTGCCGTCAACTGGCAGCAGTCCGCAAAACCGGTCAGTTATCTTACCTGCGTCCCGACGGCAAAAGCCAAGTTACAGTCATCTATGAGGATGGCAAACCTGTTGGCATAGATACAATTTTAATTTCTACCCAGCACACCGAAACGATCGGCGACATCACAGACACAGCGGCAGTTCAAGCCAAAATCAAAGAAGACCTTTGGACTGCTATCGTCCAACCTGTGTTTGCCGATATTAGCGTGAAGCCGGATGCAGAAACTCGCTTCCTTGTCAACCCCACCGGCAAATTTGTGGTCGGCGGGCCTCAAGGAGATTCGGGTTTGACGGGCCGCAAAATTATTGTGGATACCTACGGCGGCTATTCCCGTCACGGCGGCGGCGCTTTTTCTGGGAAAGACCCCACCAAGGTAGACCGCAGCGCGGCTTATGCTTGTCGCTACGTTGCTAAAAATATCGTGGCGGCTGGTTTGGCCGAAAAGTGCGAAGTGCAGTTGAGTTATGCGATCGGCGTTGCGCGGCCGGTTAGCATGATGATCGAAACTTTTGGCACTGGAAAAGTTGATGACGATCGCCTTTTGGAAGTTGTGAAGCAGCATTTTGAACTGCGTCCTGCGGGCATCATTCAAGCATTTAACTTGCAGAATTTGCCTGCTGAAAGAGGCGGCCGTTTCTATCAAGATGTGGCGGCTTACGGTCACTTCGGGCGCACTGATTTAGATTTGCCTTGGGAGGAAACTGATAAGGCGGAACTTTTGAAAGAAGCTTTGAGCCAGAAGTTGTCTGGAGTAGCTGGATAGTACAATTTTGGGGTGCGCCCAGCGCACCTTATCCATAAATAATATCGGGTGCTACCAATGAATATAGGGTGCGTACTCCGCACCTTATCCATAAATAATATAGGCGGTTCTTCGGCGCATCTTATTCATAAATAATACCGAGTGCTACCAATCAATAATAACGTAGCGGGCGCAATGCCCACCTTCCAACAAAAAAAAATAAATAAATAAATGCGATTTTTCACACCTTTCCAATCAGCAATTCGCAGTTTTGCCTCTTCCCTCCAACAGCGGTTGGGGACTACTGGATTGTCGGCACCAAATCCAGCAACGCTGCCAAGTTCGTTTGCGACTAACAATCCTGGTGGAATTCGCGGCGTTTGGATAACCACCACGGACTCCAAAGTTCTCACATCAAAAGAGCGAATTGCTGAGGCAATGGACTTTCTCGCCGATACAGGATTTAATACCGTTTTTCCTATAATTTGGAGCCAGGGTTATACGGCTTATCCTTCTAAAATTATGCGAGAAAAATTTGGGGTGGAAATTGACTCGCGCTATCAAGGTCGCGACCCCTTAGCAGAAATATGTGTTGAGGCAAAGAGAGCTGGTTTAAAAGTGATTCCTTGTTTTGAATACGGATTTGTGAGTTCTTACAATCGCAAGGGCGGTCATTTGCTGGCGAAAAAACCTGAGTGGACCGCCCGTGATGCCAGCGGCAATTTACTTAAGAAAAATAACTTTGACTGGATGAATTCTCTTGACCCGGAAGTGCAAGACTTTGTGCTGGGGTTGATGCTGGAAGTTGCTAAGAATTATCCGGTAAACGGAGTTCAAGGAGACGATCGCATTGCGTTTCCGGTAGAAGGCGGTTACGACGAAAAAACGGTTAAACGCTATCGACAAGAGTGCGGTAAAGCAGCACCGTCCGATTGTAAAGACCAACATTGGGTGCAGTGGCGTGCTAATATTATTACTGAGTTTGTAGCTCGTTTACGCCGAGAAGTGAAAGCTATTAATCCTGATTTGTTGCTATCGATGTCGCCGAGTCCTTATGACTGGGGACTGGTGGAATATTTGCAAGATTCTAAAGCTTGGGTTGACAAAAACTTGGTCGATCTGTTTCACCCTCAGTTTTATCGCCGCGATTTTAATGCTTACAAACAATTGGTCGATAAAATGATGTCGGGACAGCTTAGCGGGCAGCAAGTAAAGTGCGTGTCGCCCGGTATTTTGTTGACGAATCGAGGCAGCAAATATAGCATAACTCCCGAGCTGTTGTTGCAAGTAATTGCTTACAACCGCTCTCAGGGCATTCAAGGAGAAGTGATGTTTTTTTACGAAGGTTTGCGAGATAACGATAACGCTTTGGCTAAGGTTTTGAAAAAAGGGCCCTATGCTCGTTGAGAGATTGTCCCGCAATCAAGCTGTTTCCGGTTGGCTGCGGTCAACCCCGCCGATCGCTATTTCAAACCAAGTTGATATAAAATAAGATGTTGCACCATTCTCAATAAGCTTTGATTAACAGGCAAGATGCCGGTTCCACAAAGGGTGAATTTTCTTGTGGTACAGGCATCTTGCCTGTTGCTGACAATGGTGCAAGATGTGAGGATAAAATGATATAGCAGAGTTAGGCTATCTCAAAACCCAGCAATGCCAAGCAGCAAGCGCTACTAATTGTCAAGGTGATTGCCCAAACAAACCCAATAATTAATAATTGGGGAGTTGCAAAAATAGTGGAATAAGACATATTTTAGAAGTGGGTGCAAGCTTTTTTTTAGAAGTAGCGTTTTGTAGACACCATATTTTTTAAAGGCAGTTTAAAAGAGCAATCTCAACCGCTCGCCAAAATATTAGGATAAATCAGTGAACTCAGCCGCAAACCTCATCCAAGAGCTACCCGAGCTCAGCGATGCTCAATTCAATCAAAAATATTTGAAACAAAAACAAGGGATGCGAACCTTGGCGACAATATTGCCGCAAGTAGAACAGCAAAGTCTGGCTTTGCGAGCTGTAAAATTAGCTCTAAAAGTAAATTTAAAACTCGGCTCGAAGCTAGCAGGAACGGTAAAGCCAGAATTTCAAACAGCAACCATAAAATTAATCGAAAAAATCCCCACCTCGCCGCTGCTCAAAATTCAACTGCTGGCCCTAACAAGTTCCGATCGGGCAATTCCGATGCTGGTGGCCGCATTGAACCACAAAGAAAGTGCCGTGCGCCTTCATGGGATTCGAGCGATCGGGAAAATTGCCTCCGAAGCTGCAGTCATTGAATTAGCCCGATCGCTCGAATCCAAAGATTCCCAAATCCAAGCTTGGGCTGCTTGGGCTTTAGGAGAAATTGACTCAAAACCAGCCGCCGCAGCACTGCTCAAAGCCATCAAGCACCCAGAGCCCAAGGTGCACGCCTGGGCTGTTTGGGCCTTGGGGAAAATTAACCCGAAAACAGCCGTTCCCGCGCTGCTCAACGCCCTCAAACACCCAGACTCCGAGGTGCGCTGGCGGGCGGCGGTCAACTGCGGGAAAATCGGCGTCTCGGAGGTAGTTCCCGGGCTGCTGAATGCCCTCAGAGACGAAAATCACATCGTCCGCGCTAGGGCGGCGGCGGCTTTGGGGAAAATCGGCGATTGTGAGGCAGTACCCGGCTTAATAGAATTGCTTCACGACGATCCCGACTCCTATGCAGTTTCTTTGAGGGCCGCCGAGGCCTTGGGACAAATCGGCACGGAAACGGCTGTGGCCGGGCTGGTGCAAGCCCTCAAGCATGACGACTCAGACGTGCGCGGCAGTGCAGTTTCTGCCTTGGGGGAAATCAGCAGCGAGGTGGCTATGGTGGCGGTAATCGGTTCGCTCTCCGATCGAGATATTTTTGTGCGCGGCAGGGCGGCGGTTGCCCTCGGGAACATCAATACAGAGGGAGATGCGAAATTGCAAAAAATGGTAGTTGCGGGACTGGCGAGCGCAATTGGCGACAGCGAATCTTATGTGCGGTGGAGAGTTGCTGCTGCTTTGGGGGAAATTGGGACAGAGGAAGCTGTGGCAGGTTTGGTGCGGCTGCTGGGGGACGAAACTTCTGGAGTGCGCCAAAAGGCTGTTACATCCCTCGGTCAAATTGGCTCAACGACTGCTATTTTGGCTCTGGAAACAGCTTTAAATCGCGAATTTGCTGACGTTCGCGCCCTGGCTGCCCAATACTTGGCAGAGGTCAGCACTCAGGCAGAAACAGTTGATTTTGAGCCTTCTGTTTCCCCAGATTTATCGGGTGAAAAACTGCCGGAAATCCTGATTGCTTCGCAAGTAGAAGCCAGCCAATACATTGTTGAGCGCCCTGCGCGACGCGAGATTAAATACCTGATCTCGATCGGCAGTCCAGGCGTGCCCGAACCCAAAACTTTCGATCGAATCCCGAACCGAATGTGCCTGGAGTTTAACGACCTCGACACCCCCGTTGACGACCCCGATCAAATCTTGCCTACCCTTGACGATGTACGGAAAATTATTGACTTTGCCCTCAAAATCTCGTCCCAGGGAGGCAGTTTGCTCATCTGCTGCCAAAGTGGGATCAGCCGTTCAACGGCTACAGCTTTGACTGTTTGTGCTGCGCTGTTGGGTCGCGGCAAAGAACGGGAAGCTTGGGCGTTAGTGCTCGCCGCCAGACCCCAAGCCAAGCCGAATCGCTGGATGGTACACTTGGCCGATGAAGCTTTGGGTAGAGACGGTAAGCTAGCACTGGCGATCGAATCGACCACCGCAACTCCAGAACTCGCAATCGCCAACAGTTGACTCGCAGAAACCGGGTTTCTTTTCGCAAGCGCTACAGTTATACTCAACTAACGACACTTCACCTCAGACTTGTCTGTGCGGGGCAACGATGCCAAAAGTCGATCGCCAGGGTGCAAAAGTTCGATCGGCTGCTGCATTTGTGACATTCTGTGCTACACAGTCGTCGGATGCTCAACAAAAACCGTCAAGCAATCGTCGCATTGCTGGCAGCAAAACTCCTAAGCTGAGGAATCGGGTGCATTGTCAACAGACAATATCAGCTTGGGGGAGCTCACAGGCCAAACGCATCAGACAGAATTTTCTGCCTGTAACATTCCACGCGGGGATAATTACACTGCCAAGATAAATTTTTCTTTATTTTGCCTGCTGCTGACCTTTACGAGTCGAAAAAGTAATTTGGTAACAGCCCTCAACAGGGTAATTATCATTAGACATCAACCGAATTTAAGTTTCTCCTCGGGTTCGACAAGAGTTTCAGATGCTTTTTCGCAGATGTCTAATGGAAAATAGACAAGCTTTTCCGTTTGGAGAACTTAAGAGCGTGCTAGATTTTAACAGAATACAGTGGTTGCATATGTCAAAAATTAACTTGCTCAAAAAAACAGGGAACGAAGCAAGTTTATCGGTTGCCGTTTCGGAATGCCAGGGCGAGTTCAATTCCGAGTTAGAACCATTTAACCCGCAGAAAGAACCTGTGGTACCGCGAAAGGTAAACCAAAAAAATAGCAAGGTAGGTAAACTGATGCCGCTCTTTATTTCTGAACAAGTCGGTTCTCTAGAAACCGCAGAAAAAAACATATCTGCCCAGGATTTTGTAGAAATATCATCCTTAAAAATCCGCAAAATGTTGCCATCTAAAATTGGCGGTTGGTCCATCCATAAAAAAATTGGCGGTGGGTATTTCCTGGCAATAGGAATCGGATTTCTTGGCTCCATGAGCGGGCTGGTGATTGCCGATTACTACCAAGGACAAGGATTAAAACAATTCAATGACGCTCACCTACAAGCGCAATTACTGGGCAATTTTAAAGATGCAGCGCTGGCGGCACAATTGCAGGGAGCGCAGCTAGATTCTTTTGTAGATAATCCTGCCAAGCTGGAACTGAAACAAGAGCAGTTTGTCAAGAGTATTGTTCAGGCAAAAGAGCTGCAGTTGCGTATAGAGAAGTTTGTCAACAGCAAACCTGCTTGGCTGGCAGCAAAGCCGGAAGTTCTCAAAAGTTTACTGCAAGATTGCACCGAAGATTTAGAATCCTACGCCGATACTCTCCAGCCAACTTTGCAGCAAATCCAGCAATCGCAACTGTCACCTCGGGAGATAGAGTCGGCCAGAAAATTGTTGGCGACAGAAAGCGGAGAAGGTGTAAAACAGCTCAACAGCCACCTTGAGGAATTGAGCAAAATCCTCGATATGGCCCAGCAGCAAGAGGGGCAAGGCGGTGAAGTGATGGAGGACGCTCAAGGAACGGAAAAAGCCATAATTATTATTAGTATGCTGCTGTCGGTAGTGGTGGCTGGAATTGTGGCTGACCGCACCAGTCGGGCGATCGCCAAACCAGTCGTGAGCGTCACTCAGATTGCCGAACAAGTGGCCGCCGAGTCGAATTTTGATTTGCGAGCCCCCGTCACCGGACAAGACGAGATAGGCTCATTAGCTGTGTCTCTCAATCACCTGATCGAGCGAGTTTCCGAACATACAAAAGAATTGAAACAAGCTAAGGAAGCCGCCGTCACCGCTAACACTGCTAAAAGCCAGTTTTTAGCAAATATGAGCCACGAGTTGCGGACGCCTTTAAATGCGATTATCGGCTACAGTCAACTACTTTCAGAAGATGCCCAAGATGCGGGATGTGATGAGTTTGTACCCGATTTGGACAAGATTCAGAAGGCGGGCACGCACTTGCTATCTTTGGTTAATGATATTCTCGATTTGTCAAAAATTGAAGCGGGGGGTATGAAACTCGAAATCCAGGAGTTTGACATCCAATCCCTGGTTGACAATGTTGCGGGGGCCGCGAAACAGTTGCTAGAGAAAAATGGCAATGTTTTAGAAATAGAGTGCGATCGAACTGCGGGTATCATGCACGCAGATTTCAAAAAAGTGCGGCAGGTTTTGATGCACTTGCTGAGTAATGCTGCTAAGTTCACCAAAAACGGCAGGGTGAAACTGAGTGTCAGGCGCATTGAAGGCAGTGGCAAATTGAATACAGCAGATCGATCGGCGATTGACGATTCAATACCTGCCGATGAAACTCATGCTGCGGCGATCGCTTGTCCCCTGCTGAATGTTCAAGAGTCGGATTGGATTTGTTTCTCTGTTAAAGATACCGGAATTGGAATGTCGGAAGAACAACAGCACAAATTGTTTGAAGCTTTTGTGCAAGCTGACTGTTCATCAACGCGACCTTACGACGGCGCTGGATTGGGGCTGACACTTAGTCGCTACTACTGTCACATGATGGGCGGGGAAATTTTGGTAGAAAGCGAAGAGGGAAAAGGCTCTATTTTCACTGTCCGCATACCGGCGGGAAACGGGTAATGTGATGTTTGGGCCAGAGATTTAGGGGGTAGGCAGAGGGGCGAAAATTTATGTTTCAAACCTCTGGCGGTATGTTCCAATGCTTTCATCTTGTCACTGGGGGCGATCGCACTCTATTAATCCTAATTGGTTATTTTACCAATTCAAACAGCACAAACCGCTGGCTCCTGAACTGCAACCTAAATCGATTATAATAAATTTCATTTAGTATTATTGAACCGCGAAGACGCGAAGGAAGAATCAGGAAGAATCAGGAAGAAGTAGATAATCTTCTACGGGGAAGGGAGTAAAAGAGCGATCGCACAAACTACCCTCAACTTTTATCTTGTTTCTCATCGGATGGTGGGGACTGTTTTTGCATTTGTTTTTGACGTTCCCTCACAGCTTGTTCCAAAATGAATGCTGACAAGCCGCTGATTGAACGGCGTTCCTCATTTGCCCACTCTTGAAGTAGGTCATAGATTCCTTCTCCTATCGAGGTTGATATGCGTTTAGACATTAGAGGTTAATTGTTTCTTATTTAAGCCGATCGCCATTGTCGAGTATTTTAGACAATTTTGTCGAATATGCAGCAAAATGTTGCAATATGCTGCATTATGCGCTAAATTCTTAGAGAGTCAAAAGCCAGCGCTGAACTTTTGCAGGGCCCGCGCTGGCTGATGGTTCACCAAATACAAGGAGACAATCCACATAATAAGGAGACTATTACTATGGTAAAGCCTGTGAGCGACGGCAGCGAATATAACCGCGGCTATCAACAAGCTTTGAATGATTTTGGCATAACGCAACTGCTGTCGGGTATCCGCAGCTAATCTGATGAGGATTTTGAGACCGATCGCACGCGCATGACTGGGCCAGAGATCGAAAGCTTTGCGGTGTTTCTGATTCTGCGCGTCGGGGCGAATCTCAAAGGAAGTACGATCGCCCGCTACCTCAACACTCTCAGAAAAGCAAATTCTCCGACGATCGCCGATCGTCCCGCGATCAAACTCAACTCAAATTCGCGAGGGGAAACACCTGAAAAGTCAAAGGGGGGCGAGATCAATTCTTGGGCGATCGTCCGAATTTTACCGAATGCTGAGCACTATACAATTGCGCGTTTTGTCAACCGCCAAGATGCGGACGATCGGCGGAGGGCTTTGTGTCGGTTTATTCCTGATGGAGTGTTTGAGGTTGTGTGCGATCGCAGCTAACAAATAAACACAAATGATGATAACAATTGTAGCGACTCCCTATTAAGTTTGTCGGGGGTTTTAACCCCCGCTTAATAGCAAAAGTCCGTCGGGGGTTTCAACCCCTAGCGGGCCTCGGAAGCATGAAACAGCCCTGAGGATTTAGGGGGATATACGCTTCGATACAAACGAGAAATACAGATAAGTTGACACCAATCAATACTCTTGTTTCCGGATCGCACATTTCCAGCTAAACTCTCCCCCACAAAGCCAAGCCACCGCCCCTTCCCCTAGCGGCAATTATCCCATCTTCTACCAGAAAATATGCAAAAAATGCCTGCTTCCCCACACTCAAACTAAAAAATTCTGCCTCCCGCGCTTCTCCACCGCGAATAAATCCTTGATACACAGTTTTACCCAACACTTTCACCGTAATTCTGGTAAAATCAAAAGCTAAAATATTGTTAGGCAAAAACTTAGTCGGCCCGGAAAGAGTGAGTTCGATCGCCCCAACTTGCACCGAATTCTCCACCCTGCCGATTTCGCTAGGCGTTTCCCCTTCAGCAACAGGTTCAGCCGAATAAGCAATTTGAATTTTCGCAATCCACTGAGGGATGTAACGTCCCGCACCCAAGACAATTCCCGCTTTTTGTCGAGTCTTTTTTGTGCCGGTGATAAAGCAGAGTTGCCAGTTGCCGATTAATTGCTCGAAAGAATAGCGAATTTTATTTTTTTTTGCGCTTTTCTCAGCTTCTAGGAGGGCGGCAACTACTGCGTTGGAAGATGGTTTAGAATTAGATTTAGCGGCTTGTTCTAGAATAGATATATTTTCCATTTAATATACAAACCAGTTTTATTGTTTGGTAACAGAGATAATATTAGCTGATGTAGCGGAGAAAAACATGGTTGCGATCGCCCCCACAGACACAGAAATCATCATCATCGGCAGCGGGATTGGCGGCTTGACTTGCGCTGCAATGCTCGCCCGCTATGGCTTTGAGGTTGTGGTTTGCGAAAGCCATTCGATCGCGGGCGGGGCCGCACACGGTTTTGAACGCGACGGATTTAGCTTCGACTCCGGGCCCTCCCTGTACTCAGGATTATCCTACAGCCCGTCTGCGAATCCGCTGCGGCAAGTTTTGGATGCGATCGGCGAAAAACTCCCCTGCATTACCTACGATACCTGGGGTTGCTGTTTGCCAGAAGGCGATTTCGACACATCCGTCGGTGCGAGTCAATTTGGCGAAGTGCTCGCACAACTGCGTGGCGCCGAAGCAGTCGCCGAATGGCGGCAACTCCAGCGCATCATGGAGCCCTACGCCAAAGCTGCCACAGCCTTGCCCTCCCTGGCTTTGCGCTTCGATTTGGGCGCTGTTTTTACCCTCGGCCAATTTGCGCCGGCTTTCCTGCAAAGTGCTGGCGAGGCGATCGCACTTGCAGGCCCTTTCAGCAAAATAATGGACAAAAATGTCAAAGATCCGTTTGTCCGAAATTGGCTGAATTTGTTGTGTTTCCTGCTGTCTGGACTTCCCGCCGACGGAACGATCGCAGCCGAAGTCGCTTTCATGTTCGCCGACTGGTATCGCCCGAATGCAGTTTTGGACTATCCGATCGGCGGTAGTGCAGCTTTAGTAAATGCCCTGGTACGCGGTTTAGAGCGCCACGGAGGGCGGTTGCTGCTAAATTCCCACGTTGCAGAAGTTTTGGTGGAAAACAACCGGGCTGCGGGCGTGCGGCTGCGATCGGGCAAAATAATTCGATCGCACAAAGCCGTCGTCTCCAACGCTTCCGTTTGGGATACCCTGAAACTGTTGCCTGAAACCTCAGTCCCGCAAAGGTTTCGGCAACAGCGGCAGGCGACGCCCGAGTGCGACAGCTTCATGCACCTGCATCTGGGAATTGATGCTGCCGGAGTGCGATCGGACTTGGCTTGTCACTACATCTTCGTCAAAGACTGGGAAATGGGCGTTTCGGCCCCTCAGAACGTCGTTCTCGTCTCGATTCCCTCCCTCCTCGACCACGACCTCGCGCCTCCGGGAAAGCACGTCATTCACGCATATACCCCCGGAAACGAGCCTTACGATTTGTGGCAAAAGCTCGATCGGACCAGCGAAGAGTACAAGTTGCAAAAACAAGCGCGCGCCAAGGTAATGTGGGAAGCCTTAGAGAGAATTATCCCCGATATTCGATCGCGCTGCGAAGTCACCTTAGTTGGAACACCCCTAACCCACCAACGGTTTTTGCGCCGCCATCGCGGTTCCTACGGGCCCGGAATTCGGGCGGGTAGCGGCTTGTTTCCCGGGCCGACAACACCTTTAGCGGGGCTGTTTTGCTGCGGAGATTCGACGTTTCCGGGAATAGGTTTGCCCGCTGTTGCTGCTAGCGGTGCGATCGCCGCCAATACGATCGCACCTTTGTACAAACATTTGCAATTGATTCGGGAAGTTATTAATTAGTTGTTATTAGATATCTCCCATAATTCTTGTGGAACAGGCACCCTGCCTGTTCAAAACCTGCTTTTTAGGAGATGTCTATTAGTTATTTGTTATTTCTTAACGGAATTATGGAAGCGCTTTCCTAGCGAAGGACGCCAAGCAAGAGTAAACAATAATTCTATAGAGTTAGTAAAATGTGACCGATATCTGTCAGCATAGAAAAAGATAGTTCGATCGCCCTGAGAATACCGTGCAACCCGTAGACTTTACAACTTTAACCGCCACTTGCAGCGAACTGCGAGCCCAATGGCTGCCAGCGCGCTTAGAACAAGTCTACCAGCGCGATCGCTTCACCGTGTCCCTGGCGCTGCGTACCATGAAAGGGCGCGGCTGGATTGACCTTTCCTGGCATCCTGTGGCCGCCCGCATCTGCGTCGGCGACCCCCCGCCCCGCATTCCCGACACCTTCACCTTCAGCGAACAACTGCGGCACCAACTCAGCGGTTTAGCCTTAGTTTCCATCGCCCCCGTTGCATCCTGGGAAAGAGTCATCGACTTGCAATTCGCCAAACGCCCCGGAGAACCAGCCCTCTGGCACCTCTACGCCGAAATCATGGGCAAATACAGCAACGTCATCCTCACCGCCCAAGACAACCTCGTTGTCACCTGCGCCCACCAAGTCAGCGCCAAACAGTCCACCGTCCGTCCCATCCAAACCGGGCAACCCTACGAAATGCCCCCGTCTTTGACCGATGCAGTCCCGAGTCTGAGCGAATCTCAAAACCGCTGGCAATCACGAGTTAGCCTGGTTCCTGGGCAATTAAAGGGCAATCTGTTGAAGAATTACCGAGGGATGAGTAAAGCCTTAGTTTTGTCAATGATTCGATCGGCTTCTTTAGACCCCGAACAATCCACCGACAGCCTCAATCCCGACCAATGGCAGCAACTATTCCAGCGCTGGCTATACTGGCTGCAATGCCTAGAAAACTCCAAATTTCATCCGAGTTTTACCCCCGAAGGCTACACCGTCATCGATTGGCCCGCACCAGAAAATCACAATGTAGGGGCGGTGCCCCCGTGCCCGCCCTCTGATTCTTCCTTCTCTTCCGTTCAAGAAATACTTAACAGCTACTACACAGGCCAAATCAATCAAGAAGTATTCGCCCAACTGCGGCATCAGCTTACCCAAAAACTCAACAACGTCCTGGCAAAACTGCGCCTCAAAGCCAACACATTTAAAGAACGCTTGCAGCAATCTGCAGACGCCGACACCCACAAATCCCAAGCCGACTTGCTGATGGCTTCTTTGCAGCATTGGGAACCGGGAATGAAATCAATTTCTCTCCCCGACTTTGAAACCGAGAAACCAGTTATCATTCCCCTAAACCCGGAAAAAAACGCAGTTCAAAACGCTCAAGCAATCTACAAAAAACACCAAAAACTTAAAAGAGCCCGCATTGCAGTAGAACCTTTGTTAGCGGCCGTACAGGAAGAAATCGACTATTTAGAACAAGTTGAAGTCGCACTTTCGGTATTGGAAACCTACCGCAACACCCAAGATTTGCAAACCCTCGCCGAAATCCGCGAAGAACTGATCCAGCAAAAATATCTAGACGTACCAGATTACCGCAGTACCGACAAAAATGCTGCGATCGAATTTCACCGCTACCAAACCCCCAGCGGCTTTGAATTATTAATCGGGCGCAACAACCGCCAAAACGACCAACTCACTTTTCGCACCGCCAACGACTACGACTTGTGGTTCCACACCCTAGAGATTCCCGGAAGCCACGCTTTGCTGCGTCTCAAACCCGGTACTGTGGCTGAAGAAACCGATTTGCAATTTGCCGCCGACATGACTGCGTACTACAGTCGCGCCCGCCACAGCGAACAAGTCCCCGTGGTTTATACAGAACCGAAATATGTATACAAGCCGAAAGGTGCTAAACCTGGTATGGTTGTATACAAACAGGAGCGGATTGTCTGGGGTAGACCGCAGCAAGCTCCGGCTTGATTTATATAAAGTGAGAAAGGTGGTCGATCGGCAATCGAAACCTCGTTTTTACCCAAAATAACGGGTTTGCAACCGATAAACCTAGGCAGGAACCGCGTTTTTTAACTCAGGCTGGATTATACAAAGTGACCGAAAGTGCGATCGTCGCCTAAAAATTAAAATTAGGCTGTAATGTAAAGTTTTATTACAAAAAATTAAATTTTGTTGTTATAATACCACTTAAGAGAGATGATATTTCTTTTAGAACCCTTTGCAAAGAAATGTGCAACTTGGGTTTCCTCACTGTGAGAAAAACACTGTGAGAACACAACACAACGGATTTAACTATTTGTGCAGACCAGCTTTAGCTAAAGCTGGTCGTTTTTGTTGAAACCTTAAACCCAAGCTCGGACAATTTTAGATGGGCGATTTTAGATTTTAGATTAAAACTGCCAATCTAAAATCTAAAATCTAAAATCCCCAAAGGCGGCTCCTAGAAAGTAAACGTCGTTCTGACAACCCCAATCACCAAATCAGAATTACTCTTATTGTGGTCGGGAGCAGTCAGCCAAATCAGACCAGGAGTGATAGAAATATTGTCGCTCAACTTAAACTGATAGAAACCTTCAACGTGCAGCGAAGTATCCTTATCTTCCGGCAAAGTCCGATTAGTAGAACTCGTTACCCGCGGCTCCATACCTACGATAATCCCCGCCACATTTCCTTCTTTCAACAAATCTGGAAAAGCCAAAGTAACTGCCCAGTTCCAGATTTTTTGATCCCCACGCTGCACAGAACCCGTAGGAGTAGCCAAGTTGGATAAAATGCGCTGGTTGGTGTAACCCGCCCAACCGCCAATTGCCAATCTCCGGCTCAACTGCCACGAAGCTTGCGCGCCGTAGGAATTGCTAGAAATCGGGAGAGTGGTATCGCTGTCGAACCCGAAGGAACCGAGACGCTGCGGAAAATTAGAAGCATTGCTGCCGGTATTGGTAATTAAGCTGTAAGAATTAACGTAAGTTAAACCTAAAGCAATGCTGTCGCTCGGTGTAAAAGTCAACTGAGCCAAACCGCCGTAAGAACCATTAAACAAACCATTTCCCCGCGTCGGGTTCGCAGCATTGCCGGCCAAATATCCCAAACTCAGCTCCAGTTTTTCCCCAAACTGATGCCGCAGAGCGATGCCAGAACCACCAAGCAAATAGTAAATTGGGTTGCGAGTACCGAAGTTAGAAAGAGCGCCGTAGCTGCCGTCTCCGTCAAAGTAAGGGTTGACAGTGTTGGTAAAATCGTCAGCAGCGCCGGCGTTGGCTTCTAGAATTACAGTAGTGCTTTTGCCGATAGGGAATTGGTAAAGCAGCGCATCTAAAGCTACTATATTGTTAGCCTCGCCAAAAGGCCCGACATTAAACCGCAATTCCCCTTCAGCAGTTTTCGTATTATTAGTAGAAAACGCACCCAGATTCAAAACTTGCAGTCGAGTTCTGAGCAAATCTTCTCCAGAGAAACTCGTGTCAAAATTAATCCGAACCCGGCTGCCAAAAGCCGTGGTTTTATCAGCTTCGCGGCCCTCGGCATCCTCTCCCCCGGCGATACCCGCCAAACCAAATATGACTTCGCCGTTGAGTTTAGTCGTAGTTGAAAACTGATTTGCTTCTAATTCAGAGGCGCGCGCTTCCAAAGCATCGACGCGGCCGCGCAAAGTTGCCAATTCCGCCGCAAATTCTTCTTGCAACCTTTGCACAGAAGCCAAATCTTCTCGCGTCGCCAGATTTCTGGAACCGCCTTGAATCAGCTCGCTAACTTTATCCAAACACGCATTTAAACCCGCTGCAAACTCGTAGCGAGTCATCGCCCGGTTGCCGCGAAAAGTGCCGTCAGGATAGCCAGCTATGCACCCGTAGCGCTCTACTAGAGATTGCAAAGCTTGAAAAGCCCAATCGGTGGGCCGAACGTCGGAAAGTTGCGACACAGATGTTACTTGGCCGGCCGCATCTTCGCTGCTACTGCCTTCTGTGCTGTATTGATTGATTTGTTCTAAAAGATTAGACTGTGCTTGAGGTTGGGCACTTGAATCAATGGATTGCGAAATCTGATCGGGCTGTGCGGCGGATTTTTCTGCGTTTAAATTAGCCGGTGGTACGGGGGGTTGCGTTTCGCTGAAGTTTGCGGGCGCTACTGCGGGGATTTGCTCCGCGACAGGTTGTTCGGGACTTAAATTTGCGGGCGCTACTGCGGGTTTGGTTTCGCCTAAATCTGCTGCAACTTCCGGTGTTTTTGCTTGTTCGGCAACTGGGGCGATCAAATCGTTAGCGAAGCCCTCGTATAGGTTCGCACTTTCTTTCTCAATAGTTTCAACAGTTGATTTGCTAGCTAGTGACGCTGGTTCGGCCGTCTCAGGCTCCGCAGTCTCAGACTTTGCTGCCTCGGTTGTAGCACCTGCTAATTGCAATTTATCAGCTTGAGCTGCCGTGGCAATTTCTACAGGTTGCTCTGCTAGCGCCGTCGAAGATATGACTAAACTTGCTGCCAATACACCCGGACTAACTAAAAGTCCCTTCCACGAAAATTTGGACATTTTTCCTCACACCACATTACGGTCGATCGCCGGTTCCGAAGATTTAGGCGCTCGCAAATCACCCTCAATATTCCGCCTAATAGTATTTCTTGTCAACAATCGGGGAAATCACTGCCGGAGAGTGCAGTTTGGTTGTGGCTGATTTGACAAAAACTCCGTTTATTCCCAAAATCCTTGGTTTGAGCTAAATACTTACATAGAAACCTGGTTGATGGCCCGATATTGCGTAAGTTATCCCTCAGTAAGACTAATATTGACAGCACTGGCGCTAACAAATCGTTTGATCGGCTACAAATACAAGTGAAAAAACTCAAATACGCCCTAGTTCACGAATGGTTGACGCCCTTAGCTACTGGCGGTTCAGAACTCGTAGTACAGGAAATCCTCAAACACGTAGACGAGGCAGATGTCTATGCCCTCATCGACTTTGAATCGGCCAATCCCCAAAGCTATCTTTTTGGGCGACAGATTGGCACAACATTTTTGCAGCACTTTCCCAAGGCCCGCAGCGGTGTCCAAAAATATCTGCCATTTCTGCCGATCGCGATCGAACAACTAGATCTGCGAGAATACGACATCATCCTCTCATCATCCCATGCCGTCGCCAAAGGCATCCTCACCAGTCCCCAGCAACTGCACGTCTGCTACTGCCACACTCCCATGCGCTACGCTTGGGACTTAACTTTTGACTATTTGCGTAGCAGCAAAGCCGGACGGGGCATCCAGGGTCTGCTGACGCGATATTTGTTGCATCGACTGCGGCAGTGGGACGTAATTGCGGCCAATCGTGTTGATTATTTCATCGCTAACTCTCAACACACTGCGCGCCGAATTTGGCGGTGCTATCGGCGGCGGGCCCAGGTGATTTATCCGCCGGTAAATATCGAGCGATTTTCCTTGATGCGACAAAAACAGGACTTTTACGTCACAGTTTGTCGGTTAGTAAGTTACAAAAACGTAAGTGCGATCGTCCAAGCATTCAATCAACTCGGGCATACTCTAATTGTCATCGGCACCGGGCCAGAATTAGAAATGATTCGGCAAATCGCCAAACCCAACGTGCAAGTGCTCGGCTGGCAGCCCGCCTCCATAGTGGAAAAGTACATGGCAGAGGCGAAAGCCTTTGTCTATGCAGCTTGCGAAGATTTTGGCATAGCTTTGGTAGAGGCTCAAGCTTGCGGAACACCAGTAATTTCCTATGCAGCAGGGGGCGCTTTGGAGACAGTGCTCGACATTCGCCAACACCCAGACACAGGGACTGGTTTATTTTTTTCCTTCCAAACCGCAGCAGCATTAGTCGAAGCTGTCAAGGAATTTGAGCAGTTGCAGGGCAAATTTCGGCCAGAAATCAGCAGGTTGCGCGCTGAACAGTTTGGCCCCGAAGTTTTTGGGCAGCGCTATCTAGCTTTTGTGGAACGCTGCTATCAGGAATTTCACTCCCGTGATTTTACCGAGTCTGGGGCTTGAGAGTGCCAGAACCCGATAGCGGGACAATCTTCCTTCTGCCTTTGTATAAGTGCCTTCAGAAGACCTCTGCATAAGTGCCTTGTGCCTTTTTCCTTCTGTCGCCAGAAGCCCTCTTCCTTCTTCCTTCTGCCTTTTGAAGCCTTCAGAAGGCAGAAAATTGAGTATTGGAAACATAATTCAGAGAACAAAGCGTCTTGAGGCTTTATGATCAGGACTGTGTGTGGTGTGAAGTGAAGGAGTAAGATGACTGCCGACAGCCAACTAATCTCCGGCAAGGTAATTCGAGCGATCGCAAAACGCGGTTTTGGGTCTGTCCTGCAAGGAGATAGACGCATAAGTCGTTCTCTACAGAACCTCGACGGAGAACTTTTCAAGCGGTTATTTGACATCCTGTTTTCCTTATCGGTTCTGATCCTGTTTGCTCCGGTTTACCTGCTTTTGGCTTTCTTAATCGCCTTAAGCTCGCCCGGTCCTATTTTTTACGTACAGGAACGAGTAGGCAAAAACCGTAAAAGGTTTTATTGCCTTAAATTCAGAACGATGGTGGAAAATGCGGACGATATATTGCTGGAAATCATGGAAAATTCTCCGCATTTGCGTCAAGAGTTTGAGGACAATTTCAAGCTAAAACAAGACCCTCGAATTACCTGGATTGGAAGATTTTTACGAATGACCAGTTTAGACGAGTTTCCCCAGTTTTGGAATGTTTTAAAAGGAGATATGAGTGTCGTCGGACCCCGACCTTTAGTTGAAGAAGAACTGCCGAGATACGGCCGTCACATCAACAAAATTCTCACCATAAGACCTGGAATTACAGGCTTGTGGCAAGTGTCTGGTCGCAACGACATTCCCTATCCCCGCCGAGTCCAAATCGACCTCTATTACGCAAATGACAAAAACCTTTGGATGGATATGTGGATTGTTTTCAAAACAATTGGAGTTGTGATTTTTCCCAAAAATAACGGCGCATATTAATTTTTGTCCGCAGTCAGCAATCGGTAGTTAGTTTTATTTGTTACTGACCACTGATGCTGACTACTGACAATCAGCGACAAACTCTTTGTCAAAACTAAACAGTTCCTGGATGCCGATCGAAGAATTGTGAGCTTAACTAAAGGGGCAAATACTTAAATAAACCTACCTCTTATTCATCTAGAAAGATCAGTTCTTCTAGATAGACTACTTTAGGTTTAGGTGTTAAACTTAACTCTATAACCTTTGGCTTAAGGGGGATAGCCTACTTATCTTGGGATAGCCCACTACCCAACAGCGTAGGAAGTAAACTTCAACTGGCTTTAGGTAACTAAAGTTAAGTTTGAGTAAGTTTTATAAAGCAGTTAACGTAGAGTTTGAGAATACGGTCGGCAGGGAGCAACAGCCTCTGCCAAAAAGTTTATTGTGAATTAACACAGCCTGTCAAAGGAAAATCAGATGACGCAACGTAAGCGAGCGCTAATAACAGGTATTACAGGTCAAGACGGCTCCTACTTGAGCGAATTACTGTTAGAGAAAGGATATGAAGTTCACGGCATTATCCGGCGCAGTTCTAGTTTCAATACCGATCGAATTGACCACATCTATGTCGATCCTCACAGCGAGGGTGCACGCCTGTTTCTACACTACGGCGACTTGACGGACGGCACCACTCTCCGCCGCATATTGGAAGAAGTTCAGCCGGTAGAAATTTATAACTTAGGTGCTCAATCTCACGTTCGAGTCAGTTTTGACTCGCCGGAATATACGGTTGACGCCGTAGGGATGGGAGTATTGCGGCTGCTAGAAGCAGTTCGGGACTATCAGCACCGCACCGGCATAGAAGTGCGGTTCTATCAAGCAGGTTCTTCGGAAATGTTTGGTTTGGTGCAGGAAGTTCCGCAGAAGGAAACAACTCCTTTTTATCCCAGAAGCCCTTACGCCTGCGCCAAAGTTTACGGGCACTGGCAAACAATAAATTATCGGGAATCTTACGGACTTTTTGCCTGCAACGGCATCTTGTTCAATCACGAATCTCCCCGCCGGGGCGAAACTTTTGTAACCCGCAAAATTACTCGCGCTGTTGCCCGAATTGTTGCGGGCAAGCAGAAAAAACTTTACTTGGGCAATCTCGATTCTAAGCGGGACTGGGGCTATGCTAAAGACTACGTGCGGGCGATGTGGCTGATGCTGCAACAAGACAAGCCTGACGATTATGTCATTGCTACCAACGAAACCCATTCCATTAAGGAATTTCTCGATTTGGCTTTTACGTACGTCAATTTAGATTGGCAAAAATATGTGGAGTTTGACGAACGCTACTTGCGGCCGGCAGAAGTCGAACTGTTGATAGGCGATTCGACTAAGGCGCGCCAGCAATTAAATTGGGAACCTTCTGTAACTTTTCAGGAGCTAGTACATTTAATGGTAGATGCTGACATCAAAGCTTTAGACCAGCAAGGTCGGGGTTCTGGCAACGGATTTGATTAAGCCCCTAAACAAAGCGGTCAGTGCGAACAATTTGTAGGGGTAGTGCCCCGTGTCTGCCCCGATTGGCGAAAGGCGCGCACCGGGGGGATTGCCCCTGCACACAGTTCATAACTGATCAGAGGATTCTTACAGCTATAGCCTTTCTCAGTAACATGAGGTGCTCATAGGGCATAGGACTCGCCTCTATAAGTAAGTCGGCGCTTTCAAACGCAACTATGTAAACGATGTAAAGTGTCCAAATGCTCTTTACTGGCTGACTTAAGCCTATTTACATACTGTTACATTATTCGGTTTAATCCCGCCTACCTACTTACCTCACCACGTGTGAGAACCGCTATATTAGCGCGCTCGGCATTCAAAGAGCCCGCTTAATTGCTCCCAAAATTTTCGGAGGTGCGGGCTAATAAAAACATTAAAATGATAGTTGAGGACTCCCTACTAATAAATCTAACTTTCGGGTGTGCACGGAGCAGTCCCTATCAGCAGCAGCTAAAACAGATTTGTGGGCAACCGCGTCCTGTAGCTGGAGGCTTTTTTTGCTAAAGCAAGAATTTGAGAATTGAAATTGTCGATCGACCCTTATTCAAAATCCCGAGGCTAAATTTATGACAAGCTTGGATTTAAGCAGCAAACGCATTCTAGTCACGGGCGGCGCCGGTTTCTTGGGCCGTCAGGTAATCGACCAGCTAGTGAAAGCAGGGGCCGATGCTGATAAAATTTCGGTGACTCGATCACGCGACTGCGACCTCCGCGTCATGGAAAACTGCAAGCGCGCCGCCGACCAACAAGATATCATCATTCACCTCGCCGCCCACGTCGGCGGTATCGGTTTAAACCTAGTCAAACCAGCTGAATTATTTTACGACAATTTGATGATGGGCGCGCAACTAATCCACGCCACCTACGAAGCAGGAGTCGAAAAATTTGTCTGCGTCGGCACGATTTGCGCTTATCCCAACTTGACCCCAGTTCCTTTCAAAGAAGACGACCTGTGGAACGGCTATCCAGAGGTAACTAACGCACCTTACGGAATTGCCAAAAAAGCCTTATTAGTGCAACTGCAATCCTACCGCCAGCAATACGGATTCAACGGTATCTACTTGCTACCAGTAAATCTGTACGGTCCGGAAGATAACTTTGACCCGAAAAGTTCCCACGTCATCCCCGCATTAATTCGCAAAGTCTACGAAGCCCAAGAAAGGGGAGACAAAACACTGCCAGTTTGGGGCGACGGCAGCCCTAGCCGCGAGTTTTTGTATTCCACAGATGCCGCCCGAGGAATTGTGATGGCAACGCAAGATTACAGTGAATCTGACCCGGTTAATTTGGGAACGAATAGCGAAGTTAAAATTCGCGATTTAGTGGAAACGATTTGCGAATTGATGGGATTTGAGGGTGAAATTGTTTGGGAAACAGACAAACCGAACGGTCAGCCGCGCCGCTGTTTGGATACGGCAAGGGCTAAGGAAAAGTTTGGTTTTGTTGCGGAGGTGAAGTTTAAGGAAGGGTTGAAAAATACGATTGAGTGGTATCGAAAACACGCAGTTTGAGTTTGAAGAACCCGGTTTCTTGAAGAAACCGGTTTTTTTTAGGAATAATACTAAATGCGGGTTAGAAACCTCATTTATAATAGTCGGCCCTTGCCACCTATCCTACACAAACCAGTCCGCCTTCTGGCACTAAGAAATTATACAAATTCGGGTAAAAATTCACTGACAATAGTTGGCAGTTGAAACCGCTATTACACTTGCCTCTTGTCGTCCCAGAGGGGAACTAAGAAATCATACCGATCGATCGGCATCAGGAGCACGTTCTCCGGCAAAAATTACTTTTACCAGGAAATTATCGCCCCGAATGCGAAAATTACAGCATCCTATTCAGACAAATTGGAGAAACAACCCACAACAGTTGCTTAATCCTCAACAGTTGGGGACCTCCCAGAGAAATTACTGCCTTAACAGGTGAAAACTCACCAGTTCGGAGCTTACAACTCAAAGGCATAGGTGTAGCCGCTACCGAAATTTTCCGACATAAAAGGTTACTCAATTCCGAAAAATGGAAAAACCTAATTAACGCCTACTGAGGCAATCCATTGTGGTTGAAAATAGTCGCCACCACCATTCAGGAAATATTCCGAGGTAGGGTTACGTAATTTAAAATATGATAAGCTATTCTTAGGGGAAGAATTAGCATTAAACTTGCATGGGCAGATAAATCGCTTGTCAGAATTAGAGAAAAAACTAATCTCCCGACTCAGCCGCGAAGTAAATCCAGTTTCAATAGAGCAATTGCTACAAGATGCCGATTTATCGTCCTCCGAGTTATTCAACGGGCTGCAATCTTTGGGGAGGCGATCGTTAGTTGAAATAGAAGAACAGGAGAATGAAACGCTATTCAGCGTTTGTCCTGTGGTGAGACAATATGTAATATCAAATCCAGTTGGTTGATACTTTCCGAGTCCGGCAGGGGTTTCAACCCCTGCCTCAAAGCTAAAGTCGGTTAAAACTGAGATATTGCACCATTCTCAATTAGCCCTTGCATTTTGTGCCAAAATGTGAAAAAAAAGACGTATAAACAATGTGACAAGTTAATGTTAACCATCCTTAATTACCCTCAAGCATTAGTCTATACATTGATGGATTTAATGCCAAGCAAATATTAACAAAAAAGTCTGCGAGCCTTGCTAGGTCTATTTCTAGAAGCAACAGGACAAAGTTTACCTCAGCACTCTCAAACAGTAAGTGCCAGCGCGATTAGTCGGTTCCTCAATCATTACCAATGGTCAGTGCGGGCAGTAATTCGAGTTGTGCGAACCGAAATTATCAGGCAAGTCAAAGCCGAAACAGGGGTTGGGAGGCGACCAATTTTGACGGTAATTTTGGATATGACCACCCTCGAAAAAATTGGTAAGTTCTCAGGGTTAGGGAAACTAATTAGAGTCTATAGCAAAACCATTTGATTTGTAAACAATGGATTCAATTATCACAAACGTTTCAGGTTGTTCTACATTCACAACTCAAATAGACTTGCTATATAATGGTAAACGATGATTGCACCTGTTAGTCCTCTACATACTTGTGGGAAGAAGTCGAGTCCCCTGGGGGTTCCGAGTCTATCGGGGCAAGGGAGAGTTGGCGCCAATAAAACTCGGTCAAAGATTGCTAAAAACTCTGCCAAAAACCTTAACAGCACATTATGAAATCAGAGTATTAGGTGATAGCGCATTTGGCAGTATAGAAATGCTCAAATGGGTAAAAAAACAACCACGTACAAGTGGTATTTTTGGGATTAGGAGCGATCGGAGGTTGGCAGATGCGCGGCAGGTAAACCAAGGACTGCAAAGGGGTCAGCAAGTAGTGCTGCAAGGATTAAACTTTCCCGTCACCCTGTCTTGGTATTGGCTCAAACGGGATGATGGCAGTCTCGAAAAACGCTTTGTAATTTCGACAAAACCTTTATCTGCTGTCTACATTACTCGACTCGGTAGAAGACGTTGGCAGATTGAAGGATTCTTTAAAACTGTGAAACATCGGTTTGGTTTGCATCGGTTTGGACAAAGCACTTTATTGGGAGTTTATCGCTGGCTAGTATTATCTTTTATTGCCTACTTTCTCGCCTTCTGGGCATATCTAGCATCGGGAAAAACTACCTTGCCAGATTGGGGAGAGGCGGCGCTACTGGCGAGAGAAACTTTGTTGGCATCTCTAGTAGTTTTGGGGCTGTTAATTAATATCGATCGCACCCAGAGTTTAGCTCGTCAGCAGGGTTTTGACATCACTGTTAGTGGTTGGCAGTATGGCTAATTGAGAATGGTGCAAGATCTCAGTTAAAACCGACTACAGAATGTGATGAAAATGCAATTAATGGTAGTCCTCTTTTAGAGGACTTTCGCTGTGAGACAGGGGTTTAAAACCCCTGTCTGACTGGAAGTCAAACGAGAGATTCGATCGAAAATATGAATACTGCTGAACCTTCATTAACTAAAACAGAATTAAGAAAATCGCTCCTCAACACCCGCAAATCCCTATCAGCACAAGAATGGAGACAAAAGAGCGATCGCATCTGCAATCATCTGCAAAAGTCGCCCTTATTCACCCAAGCAAAAACAATCCTCGCCTACTTCAGTTGTCGCCAAGAACCCGATTTAAGCCCCCTATTTACATCTTCTGTGGAGGAGGCATCTTGGCTGCTCAATTTTGGAGACAGGCAAGATGCCTGTCCCACAAATGCCATTCCCACCCCTAAAAAATGGGGATTTCCCCGCTGTGTCGGTAAAGAGCTATCCTGGCACATCTGGCAGCCCGGAGATGCTTTACATACTGGAGCTTATGGCATACTAGAACCCCTGCCGGATGCTCCTAAAATAGACCACTCAGAAGTAGATTTAATGCTCGTACCCTCAGTAGGCTGCGATGTTCGCGGCTATCGCTTGGGCTACGGCGGTGGCTATTACGATCGAATGCTCAGTTTAGCTGAGTGGGAATCAAAAGTTGCGATCGGCATTATCTTTGAATTTGCCTTGATCGCCCAACTACCAGTTGACTCCTGGGATAAACCGCTGCACGGAATTTGCACAGAAAGCGATTGGACAATCGTACAGCAAAAATCAAGAAGGTCGATCGAGCAATAAATTTTCAGAAATTATCCCTAGATCCATGTTTATATATATTCTATTTAGGACTTGCACAAGTCTTTTTGAATCTAGAATCTAACACCTAAAATCTAAAATACTATGGCTCAGCGCTACGTTCGAGTAAAAACAACACAAGGACACATCCATTACGGTTTACTGCAACTCAGTCACAGCGTTCAAGTATTTGATGCACCGCCCTGGTTAAAAGGACAACCAACCGATTTGGAACTTTCACCAGATACTTACCAAATTCTGGCCCCGTGCTCTCCCTCAAAAATTGTAGCCGTAGGCAAAAATTATGTCGATCACGCCGCCGAGATGGGAACCCCAGTACCGGAAGAACCCCTGCTGTTTTTCAAGCCTCCGAGTGCTGTCATCCCTGCAGGTGCAGCGATTCGCTATCCGCAGCAGTCGGAAAGGGTAGACTACGAGGGAGAATTGGCCCTGGTAATTGGCGAATATTGTACCAACTGCACTCCCGAACAAGCACACAGCAAAATTTGGGGCTATACGATCGCCAACGACGTAACAGCCAGAGATTTGCAAAAGCGGGACAACCAGTGGGCCAGGGCCAAAGGGTTCGATACTTTTTGTCCCTTGGGGCCTTGGATTGTCCGCGAACTGAGTCCTGCTGCACAATTGCAGACTTTTATCAATGAGAGCGAGCGACCGGTACAGTCATCCCAGATCGATCGCATGGTATTTTCCCCAGACTTTCTCGTCTCCTACATCAGTCAAATAATGACCCTAATTCCGGGCGATGTGATACTGACTGGAACGCCGCAAGGAGTAGGGCCGCTACAAATAGGCGATCGAGTCCGCATCGAAATTGAAGGCATCGGCAGTCTTGAAAATACAGTAGTTATTAGTAATGGGTAATTGGTAATTGGTCATTATCACCAACAACTAACAACTAACAACTGCGAACTGTCAACTGTCAACTGTCAACAGCCAACTGCCAATTGACTAACGTACCTGCATATAAACAGCATCCGAAAGCGGAGGAATCTCTGCATAGCGTCCCAAAAGCGACTGCACGACTGCATAGACAAATGCAGCAAAAGCGCCCAAAAACACCATGTTATAAAGAGTTTCCGCAATAAATGCGACTTGGACGCCGTTAGAAAAAATCGGCAAAACCAGGCCGCACAGCATCAAAACAATGTCTAAAAGAATCGCCTGCATCGCATTAAAACGAATGAAGTGACTGATGTTTTCGTTTCTAACTACTCCTAAATACAGGGCAAAGAAGATAATCAAGCTAGCAAAGGGCAAACTATAAATTTGCATCAATGGAGCTAGCGGTATCAACAACAGTTGCAGGACAGGAAACTGTTGAAACAGAAACCTGCCAAAGGCAAGCCCGTCAACCAACGGGAGCAAATAAGGCAAAGAAGCAAAAATCCGGTCTCGAACAGTTGTAGACCCGCGCCAAGTCATAATGAACTCTCCTGAGTCGATCGATTAACTATTAATTCCATTAAACTCAGGATAACGCAGCAGCAGGGTTTGTGTTTCGACTCTGCCGGAACTTGCTTTTCACTCAGCGGGGAGCAGCCTCAACTACCAACGGCAGGCTTTCTTATTTAATATTGGCAATGACGAAGCCCATTTGACACTCGTACCGATCAGGCAAATTTTCCGTAGGTTTAGCAACTGGATGGCCACAGCGAAGCTCTCCACCGCTCCAGCGCGGTTGGCCTGTGCGATCGGCCAGCAAACAACTTTGGCAAACACACTGAGGAGCAAGCATCTGATTTTCCATTAAAATGACTAACATTTGATACCTCCGACAGGTTTCACACCAGTAGTTTCATTGTATGTCAGGAGTTGGGGACAAACGGCTTAACCTGAACACAACGTAATATTTATGTCAATCGTGCGAAATCCGTAGTACCGTATAAGATCCCCAATTCCCAATCCCAAATTTGTCAAGAGGTTGATTATTGTGACGGACACTAACTTAGAATTCCTTTCCAAAACCGATCCGCTAATTGCCGATTTAATCGGGCAAGAGCTCCAGCGGCAGCGAGACCACCTAGAACTCATCGCCAGCGAAAACTTTACCTCCGCAGCGGTAATGGCAGCTCAAGGCTCAGTGCTGACCAATAAATACGCCGAAGGATTGCCAACGAAACGCTACTACGGCGGCTGCGAATTTATTGACGGCATCGAGCAAATTGCGATCGACCGCGCCAAACAGCTCTTTGGAGCAGCTCACGCCAACGTCCAGCCCCACTCCGGCGCTCAAGCCAACTTTGCAGTATTTTTGAGCTTGCTGGAACCCGGAGACGGAATTATGGGCATGGATTTGTCCCACGGCGGACACTTGACCCACGGTTCGCCGGTCAACGTATCCGGCAAATGGTTCAAAGCTTTTCACTACGGCGTCAGCCAAGAAACAGAACAGCTAGACTACGACGAAATTTTGGCACTTGCCAAAGAAAACCGACCGAAATTGCTAATTTGCGGCTATTCAGCATATTCGCGAATTATTGACTTTGAAAAGTTTAGAGCGATCGCCGATGAAATTGGAGCCTACCTGCTCGCCGACATCGCCCACATCGCCGGGTTAGTCGCCACAGGGCACCACCCCAACCCCCTCCCCCACTGTCACGCAGTCACCACCACCACTCACAAAACCCTGCGGGGCCCCCGTGGCGGCTTGATTATGACCAATGACCCGGAATTAGGTAAAAAGTTTGACAAAGCAGTTTTCCCCGGCACTCAAGGTGGGCCCTTAGAACACGTCATTGCGGGCAAAGCAGTAGCTTTTGGCGAAGCATTAAAGCCTGAATTTAAAACTTATTCGGGTCAAGTAATTGAAAATGCGCGGGCTTTAGCTGCACAGTTGCAGCAGCGGGGTTTAAAACTCGTTTCCGGCGGCACGGACAATCATTTAATGCTAGTTGATTTGCGATCGGTAAACATGACAGGCAAGCGAGCGGACCAATTAGTCAGCGGTGTGAATATTACTGCTAATAAAAATACCGTGCCTTTCGATCCGGCATCGCCCTTTGTCACCAGCGGTTTGAGACTCGGTTCGCCGGCGATGACCACCAGGGGTATGGGAACACCAGAATTTACCGAGATTGGCAATATTATCGCCGATCGCCTGCTAAATCCAGATGATGAAAGCGTCGCGGCCGAATGCCTGCGACGAGTAGCGGCACTGTGCGATCGCTTCCCCTTATATCCCCACTTGTACTTGAAAGTGCCGGCATTAGCTTAATTTTCCTGATCGGCAATGGGGAATTGGTAGTTGGAAGTGTACGGGTAAAAGGGTAAAAGAGCAGGAAAAGATTGAGAGTTGCCGGTAGCGATATTGAAAAGCGGTTTTCACCAAAAAATATCGATCGCCAATACGGTTTTTAGTAAAGATATTTGTCGGGCGGGGCTGGTTTGACTAACGGTATTTGTCGGTTGTGAAAAATACCGCTCAACTGGGCCCGCTTGCCAAATATCGACTCTTTCGATCGCGAAAGAGTCGATATTTCAAATCGTCAATTCGAGAGTTATCAATTAAAAACCTCACAATTCGCGCCACGGCAACTGCCACTCCGGCAAATCTCCGCCTCCCAAACCCCCAGTCGCTCTTCAAGATGTTTCCTTGTTATAAGCCATCTGAAATGTAGTAGACTCTGCCTGACAGCCTAATTGCCCCGCACTATTTAAAATTGATTTCAGATGCCGCAACAGTATCTGTACCACGTAGTAGCTTTTCTGATTTCTGCGATCGTCGTCCTCTGGAGTACGCCAATAGTCAAAAAAATTGGTCTCAAAAGCGGGCGAGTCGATCGGCCAGGCGAGCGAAAAGTCCACAAGCGCCCTATGGTGCGCCTGGGAGGAGTGTCCATCTTTCTCGGCACTATCACTGCCCTCTTATTTGTCTGGCTCTCAGGAGGCTTCATCGATGCTAACGGACAAGTTCTCAATCCCAAAGACGAATACGAAATTTGGGGAGTCACCCTCGGCGGCATCGGATTCTTCCTCATCGGTTTAGCAGACGACCTATTTTCGCTCTCGGCATTAAAACGCTTGCTCATGCAAATTGGCGTATCCAGCATCGTTTGGATGGCAGGCGTACAAATTGAGTTTCTCACAGTTCCCTCCTTGGGACTTACTAATATTGGCTGGTTGAGCTTGCCAATTACCGTGATTTGGCTCGTCGGCATGGCCAACGCCATCAACTGGATTGATGGTTTAGACGGTTTAGCTGCCGGAGTTTCAGGGATTGCAGCAGTTGTGATGCTGATTGTCAGTCTGGCGATGCACCAACCGGCGGCGGCCCTGATTGCAGCGGCTTTAGCTGGCGGTGCCTTGGGATTTCTGCGCTACAACTTCAATCCGGCTCAAATCTTTATGGGAGATGGCGGGGCTTATTTTATCGGGTTTACTCTCGCTGGAGTGGGAGTAATTGGGTTAGTTAAAACTACGGCTGTTACTTCTGTGTTGCTGCCATATTTAATTTTAGCTGTACCGATTTTAGATATGTCGGCGGTGATTCTCGATCGACTTCGCAACGGCAAGTCACCGTTTATTGCTGACAAGCGCCATCTCCACCACCGACTTCTACAAGCCGGACTATCCCATCGATTTGCGGTTTTATTTATTTACTCATTGACACTGTGGGTAGGAAGTTTAGCCCTAGCTTTTTCGCTTCCTAGCGGCGTAATTTACGCTATGGGTGCAACAAGTTTGCTGGGATATGCTAGCTGGAAAGTTTGGAGACACGCTCGATAGTTAGTTGACTGTTGACTGTTGACTGTTGACTGTTGACTGTTGACTGTTATCATTCCCCAATTAATTCTCCAATCTAAAATCCAAAATCTAAAATCTAAAATTGAATGGTTGCTGAAATTATTTGTGTTGGCACTGAATTGCTGTTAGGCGATATTCTTAATAGCAATGCCCAGTTCTTAGCCAAAGAATTAGCGAGTCTGGGAATCCCTCACTACTATCAAACAGTGGTGGGGGACAATCCAGAACGCATCAAACAAGTGTTAGAAATCGCTGTCAGCCGATCGCAGCTTTTGCTCTTCACCGGAGGCCTGGGCCCCACACCAGACGATCTGACAGTCGAAACGATCGCCGATTTTTTTGGGGTTCCCCTCATCGAAAAGCCGGAAATTATCGCAGATATCGAATACAAATTTGCCCAGCGGGGACGCACAATGAGTCCCAGCAATCGCAAACAAGCTTTAATTCCAGAAGGTGCGGACATTCTGCCAAACCGCAGCGGTTCTGCACCGGGCATTATTTGGCAGCCGATTTCTAACGTGACACTAATGACATTTCCCGGCGTACCGGCGGAATTGCAATTGATGTGGCGAGAAACCGCCGTTCCTTACCTGCAAAATAACGGCTGGTGCAGCGCAACTATTTACAGCCGCACATTGAAATTTTGGGGGATTGCTGAGTCGGCCTTGGCGGAAAAAGTAGAGAGTTTTCTGAATTTAACTAATCCTACTGTGGCTCCCTACGCCAATCACGGCGAAGTCAAACTGCGGATTTCGGCCCGCGCGGAGTCGTCGGTGGCTGCGAAAAACTTGATTGAGCCGATCGAACAACAATTGCGGCAAATTGCCGGCTTAGACTGTTACGGTGCTGATAGCGATACCCTCGCTTCGACTGTCGGCCAATTGTTGCTGGATGCGGGGCAAACTCTTAGCGTGGCTGAATCCTGCACGGGAGGAGGATTGGGGGCGATGCTGACTGGTGTTCCCGGCAGTTCTTCCTACTTTTTAGGCGGGATTATTTCTTACGACAATCGGGTTAAGGAAGGATTATTAGGTGTTAATCCGCAAGATTTAGCCGACTTTGGGGCAGTCAGCCACCAAGTGGCAAAACAAATGGCTGCGGGAGTGCGCGCCAGCCTCAATACCAATTGGGGATTGAGCATTACAGGCATCGCCGGACCCGGAGGTGGCACAGATGCTAAACCTGTCGGACTGGTTTATGTCGGTTTAGCAGGGCCGTACGGCGACGCAGAAAGTTTTGAATACCGCTTTGGCGATGCCAGAGGGCGCGATTGGATTCGGAATCTGAGTAGCTGTACCGCGCTCGATCGGCTCCGGCGTAAATTATTGTTGGCCAAAGCGTAGAAAAAATCCCACGATTGGTCAATTGTCAACACTCAACCGTAAACTTAAGCTTTATTTAACACTCTATACTCCGAGATAGTTCGGCAATATTCCGCTGGCCTATTGATTATCTGTAAAGATTCGTTATGATAATAAGATAGGACTGATTGGCCAATATACTGACTCTCTCCATTGCTCAAAATAACCAGCAAGCGAGAAAGCAAGTTTGACCTTTGGTTTCAAAGTCGTGCTTGCTTATTTTCAGATATTTAGCCGTCGGTTTAGCAATCTAGACTATAAAAAAAGGAGCTATCCGTTCAATGGAAGACCTTGAAAAGGTACTGGAACAAATTAAAGAATGGGTTCGCAAGCTGATAGAAGGACTGCTGAGTCCCGAACCTGAACCGGAACTCGAACCGATTCGTATTCCTGTCAACCAACCGAGGAATCGTCGGTAGTCCTGACTGGATTTGAAGTTTGAGGTTTCAGGTTTGAGGTTTGAGCTTTGAGGTTACAGATTGGTTGTAAATCCCAAGTCAAAACTCTCATAATTTTTGTTGCGCTGGAAATTTTAAAATTGTTAAATATCCTGGTACTTCACGGCCCTAATCTGAATCTATTGGGTCAGCGAGAACCTGGAGTTTATGGTTCTGCGACTTTAAATGATATCAACAAGTTGCTAGAACGAGAAGCGCAAGCCCTCCAGGTGCAAGTCTCTATTCAGCAGTCGAATCATGAAGGGGTCTTGGTGGATGCAATTCACTCGATGTTAGGGCAGCACCAAGGCTTATTGATTAATGCTGGAGCTTATACTCATACGAGTGTGGCAATTAGAGACGCGATCGCCGCAGTGAATATCCCTGCGGTAGAAGTTCATCTGAGCAATATTTACCGACGGGAAGCTTTTCGGCATCACTCGTTTATCGCAGCGGTGGCGATCGGGCAAATCAGCGGTTTTGGCTCAGAAAGTTATCGGCTGGGGTTGCAAGCTCTAGTTAGTTACTTGATTAAAAATTAAAAATTTACCGATTGTAGCGATCGGATGAGGGCAGGTTTTAGATAGAAAACCAGCCCTTATATGTTTGGGTTGAATTAAAATTAATCACAATAGTTAGGCAAAGAAGCAAACCAGGAAGAATTCTAAATTACCGATTACCAATTACTAACAACTTGAGTTAAATTCAAATGCGGCATTCCCTGTTGAGCAAGTTTCAAGGAACCATCCTGGGGGCAGTTTTAGGAGACTCTATAGGCCTGCAATACCAGAGGCAACTCGTGGGTATTCCCCCACAAACAGAAGACTTGCAGCCAATTTTACAACTGACGAAACACCAACAATTGACCTTAAGTGGGGCAACATTGGCGTTGAATTCTCTCCACAGCAAAATCCTCAGTGGCAAAGACTCATCCGAAGCCGGGAGACTTGCGGTAGCTTGCGCTCAAAGTTTAATTCGGTGTAGAAGTTTAGATTTAAAAGATTGGCGCGATACTTGGGAAGCATTTGCCAAGTCGGAAATTTACCATCCCCGCAACAGTGAGTTTCAAACCCTGCTTAACCCTGGTGAAGCTGCCGTTGCTGCGCTGCCATCCGCGATGTTTTTTCACGAAAATAAAGCCAAGCTGCGAGAAAAAATCATGCTGGCGATAGAGGTTTGGCATCATGAAAACCAGCCAGAATGGGAAACAGCAATTTTAGCAGTAGCATATACGATCGCCAGAGCTCTCAAAGAAAGACTTGACCCGGCGACAGCGATTGAGCAAATACTTGCTTACCTGAAAACAGATAATGCCTTAACAGAGCTGCTGCTGCAAGTGCAAATACTACTAGAAAAGGGAGCCGATTTAGAAACAGCCACCACTCATCTGTGCAAAACTGCCACAGCTTTGCGAGAAAGACAGGGCGAAGGCGAGAAAAAATTACAAACCGAGTCAATTAACCCAGGAAATTTCATTCCCATTACCTTAGCTTTTTACTGCTTCTTGAACACCCCAGAAGATTTACGCTTGTCAGTGGTGCGGGCGGCCCGCTGTGGTATAGCTGCACAACTCACCTGCGCTTTGACAGGAGCTTTGTCTGGAGCCTATAACGGCGTTGCTGCGATTCCAGTAGAATGGCGACAGGTATCTTCGCCTGACGTTAAATCCCAGCAGCTAGCCGACGGTCGAGAAACTTCGCTCTGGGGAACTGGCAGCGATGCAAAAATTGTAGAGTTAGCAAATAACCTGTTTGCTGTTTGGGCGGGAGTTTACAGGCCAGATGCCGGACTGGATTCCGCCCCGCTAGCCCGAGCGGTGGCTGCACCTTATGTCATTAGACCTCGTAAAATATAAAGTTTGGAGCTTTGAACGGTAAGGGGAAACCAGAAATTAGCAATTAGCCATTAACAAGTCAACAGCGAAAGTGGAAGGAGAGCGACAATTAAAGATTAAAAAGTGAAAAATTAAATCGGACGCGCCTGCCCCAACAAGCCAGGTTTAAACGAGAATATGGGGTTGGGAAACGAAGAATCTACGGAGAAACGGGGTTTTTAGCCCTCGCGCGCCAGTTCTGTTCAAGATAAACAAGGGAAGCAAAGAAGCTGCTTGGGTTGTTGGCCACCGTTAGGAAAGCCAACTGCTGGCGATAGTCAGGCAAAGTAGCCTGGAGGGTTGAATATTCAGCCAGGGTAGTTCGGATAAAATCAATCAAGATGCATAGTCAGAAATTCTGACAAAGCTGCTGGATAACAGTGATATATCTTCGACACAAATGAATACGCTCTCCTCATTGATGCGGCAGATTGAGCAGCTAGGGGCTGCGCGCTCACTACGCCAACACATTGCTAAAGTGCAAAATGGCTGCAGCAAAGCAGATACCTCACGCGCTGGCGGGCCTCTCCTGAGCCGTTTGTCGCGCCAGAAATGGCTTCTTCCCGAGACTTTTACTACAGTATTTACAAGTAAAACCTCCAAATCAAGCCTCAAAAATCAAGCTCGTTCCCCTATGTTGGCGCTCGTAGCGGTAGTTTCCCTAAGCAGCACTCTGGGCCACCGCTTCTACAATCAGCCGAAACTGGATGTGGGGACGAAAGCTCCTCAGACGATTAAGGCTCCTGCTAGTGCTAGCATCCCCGATTACAAGACTACTGAAGAACAGCGGAAAGCAGCGCGGATCGGAGCTGTAGCGATATTAATGCTCGATCCTGCAGTTGATGGACAAATTTATCGAGAATTACAACAATTTTTGCAGCAGGGAAGCGAGCTGCGGGAAGCGGTACGCCCGTTTCCGTTTGCGAGTCCCTCGGTGCTCTCAAATACGGCTCAGGTTTACTTGCGTGGCTGTCCGGAGTGGGAGTGGCGATCTATTGTGGCGCAAGCTGGTGACAAAAGTGCAACTTCCGAGCGATTGAGTTTGGGTTCCCCCGCAATTGCTGCGGCAACAGATAACAATTCTCAGCAAGATGCGATCGCTCAACTGCAAGCTTACAGCCGATCGGTCCGGCCAGCAGAGTTTCAAAGCCTGACAGACAGTATTTCCTCTGCTCGCCGCCGCTATCTCAAAGCTGTGGAGGCGCTGGGAGAACCCTCGGTTTTGGGGCTCCCACAGATTTACGATACTTCGCTGTTTGATTTGTCGGATGCAGCTTGGCAGAAAACCCAAACCGGTATGAGTCGGGCGGCAAAAAGGATGGTGGCTCAAGGTATCCCGCAGGGGTTGCCAAAGGAAATTTTGAAAGAAGCTGTGAAGTTGCAAGTGGCTGAGGAAGTGCCGTTAGAGTCCCAAGCTTTGGCGGTTGAGGGTTTAACAGCCATTTTGCAGCCAAATCTGGTGAGAGATCCCGAGGAAACCAAACAGCTAGCTGAATTAGCGGCGCAAAAAGTGAAACCGGTGATGATCGCAGTCGATCGGGGCGAGATAATTGTTGCAGAAGGACAAGAGATCTCGCAGCAGGATTTCGTGTTGCTGGACTATTTTGGTTTAAGCCGGCGGGGGGTGAATTGGCTGGGGCTGACCGGTTTTGTTTGTTTAGTCGCGGGGGCAATTGCGATCGTACTGCTGGTGGAAAGGCACTACCGCTTGCGCCGCAGAGATCATTTGCTATTGCTGTTGCTGACTTTGAGCGCCCCAGTGCTGGTGAGTTTGGGCCTGCCTTGGACGAGTTTGCCGGCGATCGGGATTTTGGCGGGCGGCTTCTACGGTTCGGCGGTAGGAGTGACTGTGGTGGGGCTGCTGTCGGTGCTGCTGCCCGTTGGCTTAAATGTCGAGTTGATTCATTTAGTCGCTAGCGGGGCGGGGGGATTGCTGGGCGCTTTTATGGCCGGGCGGCTGCGCTCGCGCGAGGAATTGGCTCTTTTGGGCTTGGCTCTTGGGTTGACTCAGGGCACGGTTTATCTGGTGGGGACTTTGATTGCCAGCGCCGCTGTCGGTGCGATTTGGTACGTCGTGCTCGGTACTGTGGGCGCGCAAAGTTTGGCCGGTTTGGCTTGGAGCGTTGTGGCGATCGGCATCAGCCCTTATTTGGAACACGTTTTTGACTTGATTACGCCGACTCGGCTGGCGGAACTTGCCAATCCCAACCGCCCGCTGTTGAAGAAATTGGCTGCCGAGGCTCCGGGGACTTTTCAGCACACGCTGTTTGTGGCGAGTTTGGCGGAGGCAGCGGCCCGGGAACTCGGCTGCAATGTTGAGCTGGTCAGAGCTGGGACATTATACCACGATATTGGAAAAATGCACGACCCGCTCGGATTTTGTGAAAATCAAATGGGCGGGGGCAACAAACACGATGAAATCAATGACCCTTGGGCGAGCGCGGAGATTATTAAAAAGCACGTTAGCGAGGGCTTGGTGATGGCGCGGAAGCATCGATTGCCGAAGGCAATTCAGGCGTTTATTCCCGAGCACCAAGGTACAATGTTAATTGCTTATTTCTACCACCAAGCGCAGCAAATTGCTGCAAAAGAAATAGAAGATTTAAAGATTGCTTTGCCAGATGCGAATAATTCCAAGTTAGCAATCGCAAGTCGCCAAGTGAGGGAGGAGGATTTTCGCTACGATGGGCCGATTCCGCAGTCGCGGGAAACGGGGATTCTGATGCTGGCGGATTCTTGCGAGGCTGCTTTGCGATCGCTCAAGGATGCTACTCATGAAGAGGCTTTGAATATGGTTAATCGGATTTTGAGGGCTCGCTGGCAGGATAATCAGTTGATGGATTCGGGTTTAACGCGGGAGGATATGTCTCTAATTGCGGAGATTTTTGTGCGGGTTTGGGAACAGTTCAATCACAAGCGAATTGCTTACCCTAGTGCAGTTTTTACTCCCAGGTAGGAGTAAATTTTTAGTTAGGAAAAATCAGCTCGCATTTCAGTTGTGAATGAGATTTCATTGCGATTTGCCCCGCGAATAGCGATGCACTTCTGAAGTGTCGCTGACAATTACCACAGGTTGTTTGGTCCCTCAAACCTCCGAAGTGTCGATATCTCTTTCGCCGGCTAGGTGCGATCGCAATTTTTGCCAGTCTTGGGCATCGATCGCATTTGCACAAGCGATGATAGTATCTACAACCGCAGCGCAGTAAACAATCCAGCGGATTTGGGGCCGTTCCTACATCACAAATAAATTTTGTGAGTTGTGAGTTTAAAAGATTTTAATTTTTAACCGCAGATGAACGCGGATAAATGCCGATTGTTTATCTTGATTCTATCCCTTGACTCCAGCAGCAGTTTCTGTTGGCACAATGTATTTTTGCAAGAGCAAAAATAGTCCTAAAACGGGAACAATAGAAATAATAGAACCCGCCGCAACTAAACGCCAATCTAAAGAAAATGTCCCGGCTAAATTGGCTACCCCTAAAGGTAAAGTGTAATATTCCGGCCTGTCTAAAACTAGCAGCGGCCACAGAAAGTCGCTCCAAGAACCGATAAATACGAAAATTCCTAGAGTGACTAAAGCTGGCTTAATTGCCGGAATCATGACGTGCCACCAAATGCCTAATTCGCTGCAGCCGTCGATGCGGGCGGCTTCTTCTAGTTCTTTGGGAACTGCTAGGAATGCTTGTCGTAATAAAAATATGCCGAAGGCTGAGGCTAGTCCGGGAAATATTACCCCTAAATAACTATTTTTTAGTCCGAGTTGTACTGTCAATATGTATAGGGGAATCATGACTATTTGGAAAGGAATCATGATTGTGGAAATGATTGTGATTAAGATGGCTTCGCGGCCGCGAAATTTGAGTCTGGCTAAGGGGTAAGCGGCGAGGGCGCAAAAGAGGACGTTGATGCTAACTGTGAGGCCGGCAATTAGGGTGCTGTTGAACAGGTAACTGCCGAAGGGGTTGGTTTGCCAAACTTTGATGAAGTTTTCGAGGGTTGGCTGTTGTGGCCACAGTTGCGGGGGAAATTGAAAGATGTTTTCGTTGGGGGATTTGAGGGAGGTACTGAGCAGCCACAGCAAGGGAAACAGCATTAAAAGTGCGATCGCGCTCATGATGCTGTACGTCCACAGGGTGCTCCACGGCGAGGGAGTGTTGTTTGGGGAATTTGGTTTTTTAGTTTTGAGATTGTTCATCAGAACGGTGGGTGGAAACCCCGTCGTTGTAGGACGGCTTTATATTAAACTATAGTTTGGTCAATGACCCACCCGCGACGATGGATTCAGACAGCCTAACGAGCGAAGTCCAGTACAACTGGCGGCGCAGATAAATCGGTAGACCGGGAAAAGAGGATAGGGCTATGGTAAACATCCCTCGAATCAAAACAACAGATAAGAATTCCTTTTAGGTATTCGACGCATAAAAACCGCTGGGCTAGCGGGGCTAGTCTGTGGAGCGAACATAAGACCAGAAAACTCCTTGTGGGTGGAGGCAGTTGCGATGAAGCAGAAACTCAAATCGTGAGGTTTGGGAATCACCGCACCTTTAGGTCGGTGAGAATGTCAATGTTGGGATATGATAATAAGTCCTTGCTTCGTGAGAAGCCTTGTTGTCCATAAGGGGATTATTGCCATGAAACCGTTTATTTACGAAACTATGTACATTCTGCGCCCTGATTTGGGTGAGGAAATGACAGACCAGGCGATCGCTAAATATCAAACTATTTTGCGCGATCAAGGTGCTGAAAACATCGAAACTCAGCACCGCGGCAAGCGCCGTTTGGCTTACGAAATCGGCAAGCACCGGGACGGAGTATACGTTCAAATGAACTATACAGCTCCGGGCGCTGCAATTTTCACCCTGGAGCGCGCGATGCGTCTGAGCGAAGAAGTGATTCGCTATTTGACAATCAAGCAAGATGTGCCAGATGCACCTGAAGCGGAAGCTGAAGCGGAAGCCGCCGAGTAGCATTCGTGTCAACTTAACGTCTTATGTAGTACCAGTCTGCTGTTTGACGATTAGGGCCGCTTATTCCCCGGCACGCCTTTCTTAAGGGCTACCCTGTACACACAACTTGAAAAACTAACGTCAGAGCCTTTCGCTCCCCCTGGCATCCTCCTGAAAAAGAGGCTAGGGGGATCTTTGCAATTGTGGGCACAGCATAGTTTCTTTAGGGCGGGACTTGATGTTAATTGAAATTATAAGTAAATAAGCGGGATTAAACCGATCTATGTAACAATATGTAAGCAGGGCTAAGTTAGCCACGCTTAGGGCTAAAGATACTTTACAATCGTTTACATAATTGTGTTTTACAGCGCCTACCTACTTACTAGATTTACAAAATCACGAAAGTGCTTTAATGTTTAAACAGTAAGGATTAAATGCTACTTTAAAAAACTTCATGATGAGAAAAACTGTTCATAGGTTGATCACGTTAGTATTAGCAGGATTTCTATTGGCGATTAGTGGCGAGTGCTGGACATCACGAAGTTTATCACAAATCCATCCTCATGGTTTTTATGTTTCACCAAATGGCAGTGATACAAATAACGGTTCACTCGCTCATCCTTGGTCAACAATTAATCACGCAGCGTCGGTATTAAAAGCGGGTGAAGCAGTTTATATTCGGGCTGGAACTTATCGCCTCACTGAACAGATTCAAGCTAAAAATTCAGGGACAGAAAAGGCTTGGATTACTTATCGAGCCTATCCTGAAGAACGAGTTATTATTGATGCGAATGCGGTTAAAGTAGAGCCTCCCTCTGCTAAAAAAGCCCCTCATCCTCACGATCAAGGTGCATTTTTGTTACAAAATGTTAGTTATATTCAAGTCGAAAATTTAGAAGTTATTAATTCTCATAATTCTGGGATTACAGTTAGGAAAAGCCATTTTATTAACCTTTATAATAATAAAACAGAAAATACGTTTTCTCCAGGTATTGGTGTTTGGTGGGGCGATCACTATAAAGTAATGGGAAATACGGTTATTAATGCAAACGACCTGAAGATGGCTGACTTTTTAAATGATTTTTCAGAAGCTCCCCATGAAGCAATTTCAATCGCTGGGGTTGAAAATTTTGAAGTTGCTTATAACTTAGTTAAGGATGGGAAAAAAGAAGGGATTGATGTTAAAGAAAAGAGTAAATATGGAAGCGTCCATCATAACTATATTCACCACATGGCACGACAAGGATTATATGTTGATAGTTGGTTTGGAGTCTTAGAAGATGTTGAGGTCTTTAATAATGTTGTTCATAATTGTAATGGGGCAGGATTTGCTTTAGCAGTAGAAGGAGGAGCAGAAGCAAAAAATATTCGATTTCACCATAACTTAATTTATGATAACTCGGGAACCGGAATTCTCTTTGCCCGATGGGGAAATGATGGGTTACGGCAGAATATTAAAATTTATAACAATACGGTTCATCATAATGGTTATGGTAAACCGAACCAAGGAGATAGCTTTTTTTGGATTACTGGAGGGTTATATTTATTTTCTGATAATCTTCAAAATGTTGAAATCAAAAATAATATTTTTAGCAAGAATAGCGGATTTCAAATCGGTTATAGCGATCGCTATTTGGCGGCTAATTCTGACATCGAAAAGATTTTTCGTCAAAAAGATATTGAGATTAGCCAGAACTTAATCTTTGGAGAAAATAACACCACTCGTCCGATTTATGCTGGATGGCTTCCTGATAACTATGCGAATATCTATGGAACGAATGGAACTGCTGCGGTCATAGAAGAACCTCAATTTGTTAATCCTGAAGAAGGAAATTTTTACTTAAAATCTCCAGTCAGTAACCCAACCCCATTAACTGCTGATTCTAAAACATCTCAGATGAGAGTTGGAGCTTTTCCCAATGGAGAAAAACCCCATTTTTGGTGGCAGGGTAAGTTCCCACCTCAATTTCCTGATTTACCCCAATAAACCCTTCATTATAATAAGTTGTGTCTGTAATAATTAATTGTTAATAGTTGTATTAAGTAGCTAAACAAAATTAATTACACAACTCAATAATAATGATTTAAGTTGGTAAGCGGGATTAAACCGATTTATGTAACAATATGTAAACAGGGCTAACTTAGCCACGCTTAGGGTCTTTGGATACTTTACAATCCTTAACATAATTGTGTTTTACAGCGCCTCCCTACTTAGCTACTTATTAAATTTACTGTTAACTAAGGCAAATTCGACTCTCTTGAGAGGCAAAATTCTGCCTCTATAACTCGGGACCAAACTATAAAGTTATTTCGGCCCTTGGCAATTACGTAGTCGCTAAAATGTGGCTCTTAGAAGATGAGTATTGTCAAATTTTGCCAACTGCTGCTTGAGGTTGGGGCTGAATCAACTAGGCCAAGCTCGATCGCACTCCCTGCAACCTCGATCGAGATTCTCGCCCCATAGCCCAATTGTAAAGTTTTGTGACAATTTTGATTTGGTAGCTTTAGATACAGAATTGTCTGTTATAGTGATAGAAGAGAAGAAAAAACCAGCTCAACATTAATCTAAAGAATACGGAGGAACCCCCTATGTCTACCGAAAATCAAGCTCGCTCTCTGATGATGCGCCACCACCAACTGGTGAAGAACCGGCAGCAATCCATGCTCAACCGCACCGCCACCGAAGTCGGGATGGAAGATACGCACTACTGGGGTCACATTCAAGGCAAACCGCAGCCCAGCTTTCAAGCCAGTTACGATCGCAGCAACGCCACTATGAGCTAGGGCCAGCTCAATTTCGACAATTGTCTACGAAGTTATTACCTATAATTTGGAGAAATCAGTTATGTCAACTCAAGAACAAGCCCGCACCCTGATGATGCGCCATCAACACGTCGTCAAAAACCGTCAGGAATCCATGCTGAGCCGTGTGGCTGCGGAAGTTGGTTTAGATGCTGGTTCTCCAGCGAGTATCGATCGCAAATAACTCCTTTTTTCAACGGCGAGATAGTTGAATCGAGTTTGTTGTTTGCCAGCTAAAAATTAATAATGTCAATTACAAAACCGTCGCGACTTCTTCTTGAGTTCTACCTCTAGATTGGAAGCCGCGATTAGTTTTATGGGAATTGGGAATTGAAAATGGGGAATGGGAAATTGGGTTCAAAAGAATGGGGAATCTAAAATCTAAAATCTAAAATGGTTCGACTGAGCGCTCACGCCGAAGTCTAAAATCTAAAATCTAAAATCTAAAATGGTATAATCCCCTTTCAGCAGATTGAAGGCTACTAGGGAGGTCATCATGTCGGACTGGAAAGAAATTGACGGCGGAGTTACAGCACCCAGAGGGTATCGAGCATCGGGAATTACAGCGGGCTTGAAGCCTTCAGGCTTGCCAGATTTAAGTTTAATTTTGTCAGAGGTGGACGCGATCGCCGCCGGAGTATTCACAACCTCCACTGTCCGGGCCGCTTGTGTGGACTACTGCCGCCAGCGTTTGCAAGCTAAACCCAGCGCGAAAGCAATTTTGTGCAATGCGGGACAAGCTAATGCTGCTACTGGTGAACAAGGTTTGGCAGATGCCCTCGAAAGTGCCAAATTGTTGGGAGAAGCGCTGAATATTCCTCCAGAATCTATTCTTTTGGCCTCCACTGGCGTCATCGGACAGCGGATAAAAATGGAGCCGCTGAGGGCGGGAATTCCCCGATTAGTTGCTGAGGCATCGGAAACTGGTTCCGATGCGGCGGCTAAGGCTATTTGTACGACTGATTTAGTGCCGAAAACGATCGCCCTGGAAACCATGTTTGGCGATCGACCCGTCCGCATCGGCGGCATTTGCAAAGGTTCGGGAATGATTCACCCGAATATGGCAACAATGCTGGCATTTGTAACTTGCGATGCAGCAGTGTCGTCGCATTTGTGGCAAGAAATGCTGAGTCGGGCGGCTAACAGAAGTTTCAATCAAATTACTGTTGACGGCGATACAAGTACCAACGATTCGCTAATTGCTTTGGCAAACGGTCAATCCCGCACGCCCGCAATTACGGAAATGGGGGCAGATGCTGAAAAATTAGAGGCGATGCTGACAGAAGTTTGCGTACATTTAGCAAAGGCGATCGCCCGTGACGGCGAAGGTGCAACTTGTTTGGTGGAAGTGCAAGTTAGTGGCGCGCTGGATGAAGTTTCTGCGAGTAAAATTGCCAAAACAATTGTCGGTTCTTCTTTGGTGAAAGCTGCTATTTTCGGACGCGATCCGAATTGGGGCAGAATTGCGGCGGCTGCTGGGCGCGCTGGTGTACCTTTCGATCAAGAGAATTTGCGGATTCAATTGGGGGATTTTTTGATGATGGAAAACGGACAACCTAAAGAGTTCGATCGCGCTGCTGCAAGTAATTATATGAAAGCGGCTGCGGAGGGGGAATATTTGAAGGCTGATACGGTTTTAATTCAGGTTAGTGTGGGGAATGGCAGCGGTTTTGCGAAAGCTTGGGGATGCGATTTGAGTTACGACTACGTGAAGATTAATGCGGAGTATACGACTTAAAAAAGTCCAGGCGGTTAGACATCGGGGCGGTTAGAAACCGCGCCTACACAAACCAAACCAGACGAGAGCGGGTTAAAGGCAAATTTCACACAATTTAAACTAAACTTCCCCCCGTGGGGGGAAATTAAAAAATCTGAAACCTTTACTCACCGAGTTAATCTCAGCTTTTTTGCTCCTCATTTTAAAATCGCTGAAGCCCTTACACAGATAAGCTTTTTATAATTTTAACTAAAGCTCGCTAAAAATCTTATTCAGACTAAGTTTCAAGACTTTTTAAGCTTATTATTAATAAGTATAATATAAAGTTTGAAAACACGCCCTAACCAAAACTATCGGAGACAAACACATAGCCGCCGCCATATCCAACATTATCATCCACTAATATTAAGCCCTCGTTACCCTGCGGATCGCCACTCTGAGCAAGTCCGTAATTCACTACCCGCAACAACCGCTGCGGCGTAAACGATTCTAATTCCACAAAATTGCCTGCATCCAGCCATGCTAGTTCTTCGGCTGTTAAACTTTGCCTTACAGCCTCGGGTAATTGACGGGCGGTTTGTGCGACTGTTTGAGATTGCTGCACAAACATATCGCGGGTTGCTAAGATTTGACGGGGAGAAATTCCCAAATCAAAAATTGTCACCGCTTGATTCGCAAACCAGTTTGGATTAGTTCGCAGTTGATTTACCAAGCGAACTCCTGCAGGGCTTGCATTGTGCAGCGCATAAACTTTCAAATCGGCATTACGACGCAGCATTTCGATTACGGTGTTGAAGATGCTTTGGGGATAGCCACTAATACTAAGAATGGCGCAGTTGTTTTCAAAATGGACATTGTTAGCAATGAGGAATTGAGCTATTTCGTCACTGTCACAGATAATTGCGCGATCGAAGCTGTATGCGCTGACTTCGCGATCGATAATGGCGGGCAAAGCCTCTTGACGAGCAGCAGGGAGCAGTTTTTCTAATGTGCCGTTTACTGTTTGCCAGTCTCGCAGCCATTTATCGCTCTGCGCTTGATTAACGAGAAATATTTCACCCGTTAGCTGTGGGCGATTTTTTTGTGAAATGCCGAGCCAGTAGGAAAATAATCCTAGTGTAATCGCTACGATGTATCCTGAAGAATAATCAAATATTAGGCTTCCTGAAATGCCCATAACTAAAATAATTCCCCCTAAAATCTGGAGGTTTTTAGCATAATTTCTTCTGCCGCGAATACCTTGAGCCGGAGATTTGCTGTAGTTGAACAATAGCCATATCCAAATCAAATTGTAAAGAGCGAAGGGAATAACAACTGCGAATTGTGAGGGAAAAAGAGCAAGAGCGAAGTGAAGGCCTAAGATGCCCGCAAATACGCTAAAAAAGAAGTAGAGAAAAATCCAACTGGTTTCTGGGGCGCGAGATTTAAGCTTTTGGTCAATAAAATACAAAAACTGTTTGTGCGTAAAAAACAACATATTTTGGCTGGAAATATTTTCGATCGCCTTTTTGAAAAACGGATCGGTGAATGCCAACTTTTTATCAGTGACGCTAGTGGGTTCAAAGACAAACGGATGGTTGCACCGTTTACAGCGACCTGAGTTCCTGGTACGATCGCTCAAAATGTTGTCGGTTTGACACTGGACGCATTTCATTCCCATTTCGGTTACTCCTGATTGATTTAATGGATTTATATCGTTGGCGGTTGTTTCGGAATAATTTAACCGCAGAGGGCGCAGAGGGCGCAGAGGAAGAGAAGAGAGATAATAAGTAGAAGGAAGAAGGAAGAAACTATGCCCAATGCCCAATTCCCAATGCCCAATGCCCTCTTAAAAGATTTGCCCGTTTAACAAAATGGAATAGTCTTCTCGCTGTCGAATTAATCGATCGCCCTTAGCATCAATCAACACCTCAGCAGGGCGGGGGCGGTGCAGAAAATGTGACGACATCGCATAGCCGTAAGCCCCGCTATCCAAAATCGCGATCGCATCTCCAATTTTGAGTTTCGGTAGCCAGCAGTTGCGCCCCAAATAATCCCGCGAATAAGTCGTGTTGCCGCAAATATCCGTTTCATGTCGCGATACATCGTCGGTTTCCCAAGTGGCGATAGCCCGATAGCCCCCGTGTACCGCAGGCACCGATAGATTTGATACAGTCGTATCCACGCCGACAATTTGCCGCTGGCCCAACCACTTGACCGACACAACTTTCGCAAGCAAAACGCCACAACCTGCGATCGCCGATCGTCCCGGTTCAATCACCAACTCGATCGGGCGAGATAGCGCACTCAATCGTTCAGTAATCGCCGCACCAAACTCCCGCCAGTCAAACACCGCACCGCCTCGATAGGGATAGCCAAAACCACCGCCAAAATCGAGGGTTTTCCAATCGGGCAACAGTTGGGCGATCGCAATTAGCCGATCGATCGCCTGCGTAAAAGCACTCGTGGCGTTAGTTCCAGTCCCCCGATAAAAATGCAATCCGGTAATCCTCAACCCCTGCTGCTGCGCGATTTTGTTGGCTTTCTCAAATTCGGCTGCACGTACTCCAATCCGACTGTCTCCCGTCAATTCCGGTGAGTTGAGGCGCAGTCCAATTTCGGCACGGATCGATCGCGGTTGACTCCCGGAATATTCGCAAAAATCTTGGAGTTGCGACAGACTATCGAAATTGAATCGATCGATCTTCCATTCAATCAATTGCTGAATATCCGCCCTGTTGAGGTTACTGCCGGTGTAGACAATGCGATCGCTCGTAAAACCCGCTTTCAGTCCCAAAAAAACATCCCCCGGTGTATTCGCGTGTAGCCCCCAACCAGCTTGCTGAATCAATTGCAACAGAGCAATATTGCCGTTGGTGACGCTAGCAAAATGAAACTGAACGTGCGGATAGTCGATCGATCGCGTAATATGCTCAAGAGTCTGACGGAGGATATCGGCCTGATACACATATAAGGGCGAACCATAAGTTGATAAAAGTCGATCAGCCATTGCTTCGGAGAACGGCGGCGAATGTGTTTTGGTTTCATTCTGTAGCAAAGATTCAGTCATATTACATCCGTTAGTATAGGAATTGTAAAATCGATTCAACAATTAACAATCACGGACGGTGCAACCGGAATTAATCGAATTAATCTGCGTTTATCTGTGTTTATCTGCCCTCATCTGGGGTTTAAAAAAGAGAATTGCTTCACCGCAGATGACAATGGATGGACGCGGATTCACGCAGATGAAAAAAAGAGAGATATGAAGAATTCCGATGAATTGCGGATTTGAGATGATATCATTCGAGCCTCCTTCGATATTTCCAAATGCGCTGCCCGATCGCCGGTGGCAACCAAAACACATGATCCAGCGATCGCTTAACCGGAATTTCGCCTAAAACCTCGGTTCGCCATGCCTGCCACATCAGCAGTAACCAGAGATTGTTGCCAATATAGCGATCGCGCATTGCAACTCCGAGTTGTCCCGATAACATCGAGTCGGCTAAATGGGGCTGCCAGCAATTTTGCGATCGCAACAGATTCGGATTCAGCCGATCGCCGATCGCAGCCCAAAACTCCCGGTAATACCAAACCTTCAACGGCACTCCCATCCCGCGCTTTTCCCGCCAGATAATTTCAGGCGGCAACCAGCGTTCGGCAGCTTTTTTGAGGATGTATTTTTCGCACGCACCTTGCAGCAGCAGCTCTCCTGGCAGTTGAAACGTCCATGCTGTGAGGTCGGGGTCGCAGAAGGGCGATCGCACCCACAAACCGCAAGCAAACGCCAATGCGGTTGCCCTCGGCTGAATATTTTGGGCACCTTTGAGCATCAGCGAAGCGCGCCGCAGCCTCGCTAGCAGGGAAGGACAGGTTTTGGGATCGATCGCGTCTTGCAGGTAAACGCTCAAATCGTGAGATTGGATGCGATCGAGCATTTCTGGCGAAAAAATCTGTTTTTCATAACCAGAAAATCGCTGAAACGTCCGCAAATACTGCTGTTCAAAAGTTTCTCCTCCGGCGGGATGTTCTGCCGTGTAAACTCCGTGTGCAATCAAAGGCTTGTTTGTCCATCCGGCAAATAGCTGATCGCCATTCTCGCCATTGAATACAACTCGCACGTCTTGCGCCGCCGCCTGTTTGAGCAAAAACAGTGCAGCCGTGGTGCCATCTCCATAGGGTAAATCGAGGGCTTTGGCGGTTGGCCCGATCGCCCGCAACACTGCATCGCCCGTCGCCGCCACTCGGATCAGCGGAATCTGGAAAAAGTCCGCCACCTGTTGGGCGTAGGGCAGTTCGGAATAGGCTTCCACACCAAAATCGAGGGCATAGGCGCGCACTTGCAAGCCTGCTTTCACTAGCAGCGCCGTCACTAGGGAAGAATCGATGCCACCGGAGAGTAAAACGCCCACGGGTTCGTCGATCGGCAAATCGGCCACTTGTCGATCGATCGCCTGTTGCAACAGCCCTTGCAATTGTGCGATCGCCTCATCCTCACGGCGCAGTAGTTGGGGCGCTTCTTGCCAAGCCGATGGCAGCGATTCCCTACGGGATAGCTTCGCTGCGCGTACTTTCGGCCGATCGTTAACATCGGCGATTTCCCAAATCATCTCGCTTCCGGCTGCTACGGATGCAATTTGCTCGATCGGCGTTAACGGCGTGGGCACGTAGGAAAAACAAGCATAGCTGTGTAGGGCGATCGGGCTAACTTGAGGGGAAGCAATCAGCGGTAGCAGCAATTGCATTTGCGTCGAAAACCAAATCGTTTCTCCCAACTGCATCCAGTAAAGCGGCACTCGCCCAAACGGATCGCGCCCCAGCCTTAGCTGTTTCGCTTCTACCGCCGCCCAAGCATCTCCGGGTAAATCGGTTGGCCCAAATCGCCCGCAAGCATTCAGCGTCACTGTGTCAGCCGTGAGGACTGATGCAGAGGCGATCGCCCACTCGGATAATTTGCCCTGCCGAATGCAGTAATCTGGGGCTAAACGGCTGAGCGTTTTTGTGCGATCGTCCAGTCCCCAGTAGCCGATAAAATGTGAAGGTTGGTCGATCGCACCCATTAGATGTCTCCAATAATTGTGGAACAGCCATCTTGCCTGTTCAAAACAGGCTTTTTTGGATAAGTCTATTTAGATGTCTCCAATAATTGTGGAACAGCCATCTTGCCTGTTCAAAACAGGCTTTTTTGGATAAGTTTATTTATTTCACCGTGAAAGGTTCAGCGCTGATGACGCGGCCATCCAGGGACATCCGAACTTCCCATTTGCCTGGGGCTGCAGCAGATCCGAGATCGTAAAAGCAGTGCGTATTCCAAACCGCAGTATCGATCGTGCGAGTTTGATACCTACCCTGATGCACAGTTTGACCGCTAGAATTAATCCAGTCGCATTGTAAAGACAACTCACGGCCGATCGGAGCATTTTTCAACGTCACCTGGTAGTAGATGCGGGGGTTGATTAGACGGTTGACTTGAGTAAAGCTGTCACCACCTTTTTTCGATAGCGCAATCCTGTCTTCTCCTCCCACAACTTGAGCAGTTTTTTGTTGCTGATTTTGCCCGAACAGCACGCCTATACCGATCGCAGAAATGACAACTGCTGTCGAGGCGATCGCGATCCAACGGTTGCGTCGCTGCTGTTTTTCTAGGACTTCGCGGCGGCGCATTTGGGCGATCGCATCTTCTAAAAGCTCATCAGGAAGATTCAACTCCCGTAAAATTTCTCTTACCTGATCTGGGGCCAATTCTAACTCGCGCTGTTGTGATAACTTGTCGATTTCAGCGACTACCTGGGCTAACTGAGTTTGAGTGAGTCGAGTTTCCATAAAGTTCACGATTAGTATCTGTAATGTTCTTTCCCACTCGAAAGTTAAATATAACGATCGCCTCTCTCTTCTCGAACTCAGCGCCCTCTGCGCTCTCTGCGGTTAAATTACTCATATTATTCAATAAACAGCTCTATAAGTCAATTCATAAAAATCATAACCTTAACCTCATTAAATTCATATTTATAGTCCTGGACGCATGGGGACTCATGCGAAACCGGGTTTTTTCACGAAAAGACGCATTGCCACCCGCCGATTAGGTAAAAAACCCGGTTTCTTTGTCGGAGTGCGTCCTGGACTGACTTATATAAAATCCAGACTAGGAAACTCTTCTACTTTTTGGCAATCAGTTAAATTCAACTTTTCTGAATCAATTTTTTCCTGTTGGCGATTCAACCAAATTGCGTTTAATCCCGCATTTTTAGCACCCCAATAATCAGCCTTGAAGCTGTCGCCGATATGCAACACATTCTCGGCAATGCAGATGTGCTTTTGCAAAGCTGCGGTGAAAATTTGAGACTGGGGTTTTGCTGCACCCACTTCGGTGGAAATTGTCACTGAGGTGAAATATTCGGCTAAATTTAGTGCTTTTAATACTGCATAAATTCTGGAATCGAAATTCGATACTACTGCTAATTCAATTCCTTGTTGCTGCCACTTATTTAATGCTGGGAATACGTCGGGATAGACGAACCAAGGTTCGGCGGTGGCAAAATGAGCGTAGAGTTCGACAAAGAATTTGGGAAAGTCTGAGAATTGATTGAAAACGCCTGCTCTTCGAAAAGCGTTCGCGCAAACTGCTTGCCACCATTCAAATTCTAGCTGGGGAATTTTGGCTAATTCTCTTCCGGGAAATGCCATCGGATTTGAGTCGGCAAAACTTTGGAAAAATGCTGCATTTAACTCTTCGTTAGAAACAGTTACTCCCCAACTGCGGGCAAATTTTCCGTAGACTTCGCCGACGCTGCCGCGCACGTCAAATAGCGTGCCTGCGGCATCGAGAAAAATAATTTTGGTCATTTGAGAAGAAAAAGGGAAGAGGAAAGAGGACTTATCGCACATCCGGTTGCATCGGAATGATTTAACCACAGAGGACACAGAGAACACAGAGGAAAAGAAGAGAAGAGAAGAGAAAATAGATTTGAATAATTCCTTTTTTCTTCTTCCTTTTTCCTTCTTCCTTCTAATTAGTTGTTTACGGATTCACTACACCAGAATGATTGGCAATGTTGGCCGCAGGTTCAAATCTGCCTCCTAAATATTTGGCTAGGAATTCTTCGGCGATCGCATAAAAGTGCAGGCGATTTTCCGGCCGCGCAAATCCGTGTCCTTCGTCTGTATAAAGCACGTATTCTACAGGTTTGCCGGCTTGCTTCATGGCATTGACAATTTGCTCGCTTTCTGCTTCTTTCACTCGCGGGTCGTTGGCACCTTGGGCGATTAGCAAAGGTTTCTGAATGCGATCGACAAAAAATAAAGGCGAGATCGATTTGAGAAACTCTGGTTCTGTTTCCAAATTGCCGACGCGATGATACATATTTGCTTTCAGCGGTTCCCAGTAAGGGGGAATACTTTGCAGCAGTGTAATCAAATTGCTTGGCCCGACAATATCGACGGCGCAGGCAAAAACATCGGGACTAAAAGTCAATCCCGCTAAGGCAGCATAACCGCCGTAAGAACCGCCCATAATCGCAATTTTATGGGGTTGGGAAATTCCTGTTTCTACAAGCCAATTCACCCCATCTAGCAAGTCGTCGTGCATCTTAGCGGCCCATTCGCGATTGCCGGCATTGAGAAAGGCTTTGCCGTAGCCGGTAGAACCGCGAAAATTGATTTGCAAAACGGCGTAACCTCGGTTTGCCAGCCATTGGACTGCTGGATCGTAACCCCAGGTATCGCGTGCCCAGGGGCCACCGTGAACAAGCAAGACTGTCGGTACGGGTGTTGAGACACCAACCGGTTTTGTCAGGTAGCCGTGAATGGTTAAACCATCTCTTGCGGTGTAAGAAATGGGTTCCATTGATGATAGCGGTAGCCCTTCGAGTTTGGGTTTGTTGCTGAACAGAAAGGTGAAGGTTTTGGAGGCGCGATCGTACGCATAGTAGTAAACAGGGCCGTCGTCTGTCATGTAAGCGACTAGCCAAGTGGTATCGGCGAGGTTGCGGCTGGTGATGGAGAATTCGCCGGGGCGGAATTTGCCGATCGCCTCAAAATCCTCTGCTATACTTTGGTCTAAAATCTGCCACTCTTGCTTGTCCTTGTAGAAGGAAACCGCCTGAATCTCTCGCTTGGTGGGGTGTCCGACAATGCCGCCGACATCGTATTCTGGGTCAGAGGCGAGATCAGTTTCTTGTTTGGTTTCTAAGTCTAGTGCGATCAAACGTTCGGCGTTAGCATCATGATTGCCCATGATGTAAAGAATTTTGCCGTTTTCTGAGAACATGACGGCACTGCCTTCCTCATCGGGCCCCCATCTTCGCAGGCTTTCCCAAGACTTGTCCGCAGTTTCCCGAAACACCAATTCTGAGCCGCCGTCGGCAGTGGTGGCTGTGGCCGCCCGCACTTGGAATTGGTCGTCAGCAGTCCAACCGACGATGTTACCTGGGTTGTCGGTGTCAAATTCAACGGCACCATTTTTGAGGTTGATGCGGTAAACGTCGTGTTTGCTGCGATCGCGGATGTTCATTCCCACTAATATTTCATTGGGGAAGTTGCGGTCAAAGGCGATCGGCTGAGCTTGAACGCCTTGAAATGGTGTCAAGTCGCGAACCTGATTTGACTGGATATTGACTGAGAATAAATGCCAGTTTTCGTCACCCTCAGCATCTTGGAGATAAATTAGCTCTTCGCCGCTGTAAGTCCAGAAAAAGATGCGGATGCCTCGTTTTTTATCTGCTGTCAGTTGGCGATCGTCTGCTTGACCGACGGTACGCAATTGCACTTGCAAAACGTTGTTTTCATCTGGTGCAATGTAGGCGAGATACTTGCCATCTGGTGAAAGCCGGGGGCTAGTTTTTTCGGGATTTCCAAACAGAGTTTCCCGCTCTATTAACGGTGGAAGTTCTGTTTTTGGCTGTTGAGATGTGGAAGTTTGCATTTTTTATCGTCGCTAAAATTTTATTATCTACACTACTAAAGAAAAAACTCGGTCTTTACCAAATCTGCGGGTAGTGTAGTAGTGAAGTATTTGCGTGAAAAACCCGGTTTATGGGTCGCCATCATAAGTCCTAGGATCAACAATCAACCGTCAACGGTCAACAGTTAACGGTTAACAGTTAACTGTCAACAATTAACTAACTTTTAAGCAAATCCTGAATCGGTTTACTAATCCAATTGAAACCAACTTTTAGTTGATGGTCAAATGTTGGCATCCGATAGAGATAAGCTAGGCGGCGAGCAATGTGTGCTAGTTGTCCGTCGAGCTTAATTCCTAAACCGGCTAGGGTGGCGTTGTCAATTCCTAATGTCATCATTTCTCCTAGCGGCTGATAGCGGAAAGGAAGTAATGGGCGGCCGGTCAGGGATGCCCAAATGTTCCAAGCGGTGTAGTCAGCTTGCTGGAAGGCTGTTTGGGCTGTTCCGGGGACTTTTTGACCAGTTGCATCGTGACATTCTGCTAAGTCTCCCAAGGCAAATATATCTGGATGGTCGATAATTTGCATTGTCGGATTGACTGTTAATTGACCGCGGCGGTTTTGTTTGAGGGGTAGCGATCGCACTGCTTGACTAACTTGAGTTCCTACTGTCCACAGCACTATGTCTACGGGCAGAACATCTAATTGTCCTTTGTAAAGTAAGGATATTGTGTCCGCTTCGATCGCCTCTACTGTTGTGTCTAAGTCGATCCACACTTTCCGTTTTTCTAAAGCTTTGGTTGCAGCTTCGCGGTTAAACTCCGGCGATGTCTGCAGAATCATGTCGCTTTGCTCGACTAACCGCACGCGACCTTTGTCTCCGAGTCGATCGGCTAATTTACAAGCTAATTCTACTCCCGAATAACCGGCACCGACGATCGCAACCCGAATTTTGTCGGTGTTGCTGGCTTCTAAAAACCGCAGTCTTTCTTCTAAGCGGTAGGCGTCGTCGAGGGTGCGAAACGAGTAAGCGTATTCAACGGCACCTTTGACCATATCTAGGGGGGTTTCGCCGCCTAAAGCTAAAACAAGGCGATCGCACGGAATTTCTGGCCCGTCGTGCAACTGCACTCGCTTTTCCTCCACATCGATGCCGGAGACAGTACCTTGACAAAAGCGCACACCTGTATTTTGCAAGAGTTCGGCAAACGGTGGGGCAATTTCCCAGGTTTGGAGTTCGTCGGTCAGGAGTTCGTACAGCAGGGGAACGAACAAAAATCGATCGCGGCGGTCAACTAGGACAATTTCGGGTTTTTCGGTTTTGGAGAAGGGTAACTGACTCAAGCGCAGGGCTGTGTAGAGTCCGCCGAAGCCTCCGCCGAGAATACAAATCCGGGGTTGTTGTTGAGTCATGGTGTTTTGTTTGAGGGGCTCACGGTAGCAAAGCAACTTATCTTATTGTAACGAGAGTGGGGGAGTGAGGGAGTGGGCGAGTGGGCGAGTGGGAGTGGGAGAGTGGGAAAATCTTCCCCCTTTCCCTCGAACCTTAAGATCCATCCGTTAAATCCGTGAAACTCACATCTTGCACCATTCTCGCTTAACAGGCTTCCCTAGCCTGTTCCACAAAGAATAAATTTCTTGTGGGTCGTTGCTCTTCTAGCGGGCCCCTAAAAGCCTTATTGAGAATGGTGGAACATCTCAGTTAAATCCGTTAAATCCGTCACACAATCCATTGGCGAAGTGTTTTCTACATCTCTAGCTTTGATTAGCTCTACCTATTAGCCACCCTAAAATTTTCTGAATGTTCGCAGAACTAATTTTTTGTACTATATTAGTTTATAACGAATTGTTACGCAAATTAAATTCACTTTTTATAGGGCCATCTACTCTAACACTTGCCCCGGCACTCACAAGTGAAAAAAATCATGCAAATTTCCTCGAATTCTTCAAAATTTAAGAACGGCGATCGCCATAACGAAGACGGCTCATCTTTGTTAAGCAGCGAAGAAAAATATAAAAATTTAGTAGCTAATATTCCCGGTGCTGTCTACCGCTGTACCTGCGACTATACCAGCCCCGACGGCGCATTAACACGGACAATGGCGTTTTTGAGCGACGCTGTTCAAGAAATATCAGGGTATCCATCCTCTGATTTTATCAAGGATCGCGTCCGTTCTTTTGCCAGCATTATCCACCCTCTAGATCGCAAAAATGTGGATGCTACTGTCAAAAAAAGTGTAGCAACTCGAACTCCGTACATCCTTGAATACCGCATTGTCCGGGCTGACGGCGAAATTAGCTGGGTTTACGAAAAAGGTCAAGCTGTTGGCTGTGAGGCCGAGGAGGGTAGAGGAAGACAAGAGAGAGAAGGGGAAATTGAGGGATTTTTGGCAGCACGGGTTTCGCCCGTTTCGTCGGTTTTGCCGATCGCAAATTCTCTGTCTCGGGTTGTCTATCTCGACGGAGTGATTTTGGATATTACGGAACGAAAGCGAGCTGAGGAAGAATTGCGAAACACTCAAGATTTTCTCAATGCGGTACTGCAAAATCTGCCGATTAGCGTCTTTATTAAAGATGCTGTAGAGCAAAAATTTATTTATTGGAATACTGCTAGCGAAGAATTGTTTGGCTATTCCAGGAATGAAGTGATCTTAAACAATGCTGCTGACTTGTTGGAGTCAGATCATGCCAATTACTTGCAAGCACAAGATTTAGAAGTGCTTGCAACGAGAAAAGGTATCGATTTGCCAGAACAAACTATCGAACTTCCGCACCGAGGAAAGCGGATTTTGCACACGAAAAAAGTTCCTTTGTTTGACGATTCGGGCGCGCCTAAGTACATTCTGGGTATTGCTGAAGATATTACAGAAAGCAAAAAAACTGAAACAGAATTGTCGCGCTTGGCCATTGTGGCTCAAAAAACGCAAAATGGTGTGATTATTACTGATGCTCAAGGCTGCATTGAATGGGTGAATGAAGGATTTACTCGGATTAGTGGTTATGTGCTGGCAGAAATGCAGGGAAAAAAACCGGGTGATGTACTGCAAGGCCCTCAAACAGACCCGCTAACTATTGCTCAACTGCGATCAGCTTTGGCTGCGGGTGTGCCGTTTAATCAGGAAATTTACAATTACAAAAAGAATGGAAAGGGTTATTGGGTGGCGCTTTCGATCGCCCCCATTTATCAAGAAAATGGGGAACTCGAAGGTTTTATTGCGGTGCAAACTGATATTACGGATCGCAAGCAAGCAGAGGAAACACTCAGGGAGAGGGAGAGTTATTACCGCTGCATAGTCGAGACGGCTTTGGAGGGCGTTTGGATGTTTGACGCCGAAAGCATCACGACTTTTGTTAACTCTCGGATGGCCGAAATGCTGGGGTATACTGTCGAGGAAATGCTGGGGCGATCGCTATTTGAGTTTATGGACTGCGAATCTAAGGAAATAGCTGAAAGTTATGTCCAGCGCAGGCGGGAAGGCATTCGCGAACGTTACGATTTTAAGTTTACTCGCAAAGACGGATCTCACTTGTGGGCGATCGTGTCGGCGACGCCAACGTTCGACGCTGAGGGCGAATTTTCCGGGGTTTTGCGGATGATTACCGATATTAGCGATCGCAAACAAGCAGAAGCAGAATTGCGCCAAACTCTCAAAAAGTTGGAATTTGAAAAATTTGCTTTGGATCAATCAGCGATTGTCTCGAATACCGACGAATTCGGAGCCATTACCTATGTCAATGCTCAATTTTGCGAACTCTTTAAATATTCCCGAGAAGAACTGATCGGCAAAACCCACAGACTTGTCAATTCAGGCTATCACCCAGCAGATTTTTTCAAGCAGCTTTGGTCAACTATTCGCCAAGGAAAGGTTTGGCGGGGAGAAATGAAAAATCAAGCTAAAGACGGCACATTATTCTGGTTGGATACTACCATTGTACCTTTCTTAAATAGCAGCGGGGAACCCCATCAATATGTAGCAATTCGCAAAGATATTACCGATCGCAAACACGCAGAAGAAGCGGTGCGGCTTTCCGAAAGTCAATTGAGGACTAAAAATGAAGAATTGGCAAAAGCCCTGCGCGACGTGCATAAAACTCAAAGCATGATGGTTCAAAATGAAAAAATGGTAAGTTTGGGGCAATTAGTCGCTGGCGTTGCTCATGAAATCAACAATCCAGTTAGCTTTATTTACGGCAACGTCATGCACGCTGACGATTACTTTAAAGACTTGCTAAAAATGCTGCAACTTTACCAGCAGGAATACCCGCATCCAACATCGGTAATTAAAAAAGAGATAGAGGAAATTGATTTGGATTTTATGCTCAGAGATTTGCCGAAGCTGTTAACTTCGATGAAGATGGGAGCAGAGCGAATTCGCCAGATTGTGCTGTCGCTGAAGAATTTTTCGCGATTGGACGAAGCAGAACAAAAGCAGGTGGATATTCACGAAGGGATTGAAAGCACTTTGTTGATTTTGCAGCACAGGTTGAAGGAAACGCCAGGGCGTCCTAAAATTACGCTGATCAAAGAGTTCGGAAATGTCCCCCACCTACAGTGTTATGCAGGCCAGTTGAATCAGGTATTCATGAATATTATTGGCAATGCAATTGATGCTTTGGAAGAGGCAATGGAGACTGGACAGTGGGCAGAGGGACAACTGGCGCCTATTCCTTATTGTCCTTCGCCGACGCTACGGATTTGTACGGATGTAAAATATGAACAGGATGCTTTGATGCAAGCAGATTCTGCTGTTTCTGATGATTCAATGCGGCATCCTTCTCATATTGTGATTCGGATTGCTGACAACGGGCCGGGGATTCCGATAGATGTTCACAAAAGGCTGTTCGATCCGTTTTTTACTACGAAAGAACCTGGTAAAGGTACTGGTTTGGGGCTGTCTATCAGCTATCAAATTGTGGTGGAAAAACACGGCGGGCTGCTTAAGTGCGATTCTGCACCGGGTCAAGGCACGGAATTTGCGATCGAGATTCCTGTAAAAAAAATAGTTAGTTAGGTGCGCCCATAGGCACGCTACAGCTAGTAAGTAAGGTGCAATTCCTGCAATAGTTCATCCCAAGCTTAGGAAGTTATCAAATGAATTACAACGTAATTTACGACGGCACTTGCAATCTCTGCGTTACCTTGGTTCAATTACTAGAAAACTTAGACCAAGGCAAGCGGTTTGAGTATATTCCCATGCAAGATTTAGAGCAATTAAATCGCTTTGGGATTACGTCTCAAGACTGCGAAATGGGGATGATTTTGATAGAGGGTAACACCCCGGAACGTCGCTGGCAGGGCAGTGATGCGGCGGAGGAAATCGGGCGAATATTGCCGGGAGGCGAGGTGTTTGTGGCTGCTTACCGGGCAATGCCGGGGATGAAGTGGATGGGCGATCGCGTGTACGAACAAGTCCGCGATAACCGCTATACTTTGTTTGGCAAGCGATCGACGACTTACAAATCTGTTTATCCAGTTGGCTGTAGGTCGATCGGCAATTGCGATCGTGTGAAATAACTCACTCTAAAGCACCATTCTCGCTTAACAGGCAGGATGCCGGTTCCACAAAAATTAAATTTTATTGTGGGCCGTTGCTCTGAGCAACGCCTCTAAAGGGATTATTAGCAATGGTGCAAGATAATTGATATCAATTTACTTAGGAGGTGTCGCCAAATCCCTACTACAATCCCTGGAACTTAACTATTAAACAAACTGAATATCTCTCGGCAAAAGTCTTTGAGCTTTTGGCCCGACTCCTCAGCGGGTTCGGTTTGACCGAAAAAACTCCAATTTTCCACGGTGGAAAAGCGCCACTGCTGACCAGTATGATCGTAACCGGCTGCCTCAACCCCGATCGCCCGACGGCTTCCTTCTACCGGATCTTGGTAAAATCGGATTTGAATCAAGATGCTGCGACTTTGCAGCAAGCGGCTTCTACCGGGAAAATGGAAGCCAATGTCGATCGAATCTGGATCTACAAGTTCTCTGGTATCCTGGTCATTCATCCAAGGTTTCAAATCGACTTTTGTATCCGGGAATTCGGACTTGAATAAATTAACAACCGCAGCAATTTTGCTGGCAACTTCTATATTTTTGGCTTGTTCGGCAGCGTTCACTCGAAAAACTCCTATCAAATACAGTTATTACAGGATTTAGCTAACAATGTAACTGCATACTGCCTGCTTTAAACAGTGAACTGTGGACTATTTGATAGATACTTAGGAATTGACAAATTTCCCAGTCTGTGTTAAGCACAAGTCATACCATTTGAGATTTTAGATTTTAGATTAAACAATTGGCAATGACTGATTCGGTAAGGGTGGTGAATAAATTTTATCAAAGCGGCAGAGCGATCGCAAATTCCGAACCTTCTCCCAGCACCGATTCGCAAGTTAGTTTACCGCCGTGGGTTTCTTCCACAATTTGCCGGCTGATAGACAACCCCAAACCCGTACCTTTTCCTACTCCTTTGGTAGTAAATAAATGGTTAAATATTTTCGACTTGACCTCCGATGACATCCCTTGACCGTTATCTTTGATTTTAATCACCACGCTGTTGCTATCTTCGGAGAGTTGAGTGATAATGGCGATCGTATTCGGTAAAGCTTCAATTTCAGCGTAAGTGCGACCCTGATTGAATTCGTCAAAACACTCGATCGCATTTGCCAGCAAATTCATAAATACCTGATTCAGTTGCCCAAAATAACATTTAACTGGCGGGATATCTCCGTATTCTCTGATAATTTTAATCGCGGGGCGAGTATCTGTAGCTTTCAGACGATACTGTAAAATCATCAAAGTGCTGTCGATGCCCTCATGAATATTTGCTGACACTTTATTCGCAGTGTCAGCGCGGGAAAAAGTCCGCAAAGACTTGCTAATATTGCGGATGCGCTCTGTACCTGATTTCATAGATAAAAGCATTTTCGGCAAATCTTCTATCAAATATTCTAAATCTATTTCCGATGCTTTATCCTGTAATTCATCTCCAGGATTAGGAAATTTTTCTTGGTAAAGTTGTAAGCAATCAATCAAATCTAAGCTAGCCTCAGCAGCAGCATCAAGATTGCCCGCAATAAAACCGAGGGGATTGTTAATTTCGTGAGCAACCCCTGCAATTAAGTTGCCCAGAGCCGACATTTTTTCGCTTTGAATGAGTTGCAGTTGCGCCTGTTGCAGTTCATTGAAAGATTTTTCTAACTGTTGAGATTTTTCTTTCTCGCGCGCGTACAAACTAGCATTTTCTACTGCTATAGCAACTTGAGAAATTAACACTTTGAATACTTCTACTCTCTCTGCTGTAAAAGCTCCTACTGTCAAAACATTTTCTAAATAAATTATTCCGCGCCGCTGAGATTGATAAATAATCGGCAAACAGAGAATTGATTTGGGTTGATGTTTCTGAATGTAGGTATCTACCTTAAAAGGTTCGGCGACAGTCGCATTGTCTAAAACCAAATGCTTTTGACTGCGGTGTACGTAATTAATCACAGACAGGGGAACATCTTGACGATTTTCTACGGGAATAGAGGGTAAAAGTGTCACTGTATCATCCGCAAAAGTGCCAGTTGCTTCTATGCAGAGGATATCGTTTTTCAGCAGCAGCAGCACTACTTTTTGAGCCGCCGCATTTTCTAAAATAATTTTGATTAATTTGGTCAACAATTTTTCTAGAACAATTTCACCGTTAATGGCTTCCGCCGACTTAATAAAAGTAGCTAAGTCTAAGAAATCGCCTAAACTACTACTGGTAGTATTTTCAGTGGCAGTGCGGGTGACATCGAGGGTTGGGGTTGGGATTGTGCGCGTCTGTGCTGCTAAGAAATGATGTGTTGATTCTAAATGTTTAACTTTAGCTATGGCTCCCCAATGGATATATCCATAATAAGCTTTAGTCAGATATGCTTGAGAAACTATCTCTTTACCCAAAGCTTGATAAAATTCTCCTGCTAATTCATAGGCTAATGCTTCCTCTTGAATGTAACCGTTTTTAGCGGCTCCATCAATTGCGCGATCGTACAATTCCATTGCTTCAGTATTTTGCCCCAAAACTCGCGCTGTTTCCGCTGCTACCAAGTCGTATTTGTGTTGATAGTTCATCGGAGCATGAACTGCCCATTTTTTCATCTTATTTTGGTTTTGAAGCACTTTTTTCAGATATTGCTTTTGTTCCCCTTTGCCAGTGGCTGGATACAAAGCTATGATAGTGAGAGAGGAGTAAAAATTATTCATAGCAACCACATAAAATCCGGCTACTGACTCCTCATATTTCTCAAATAACCTTGAATTTTCCAAGGCTTCCGCGTAGTTTCTGAAAATAAAATTAAGCTGAGTTTTGGCATTATAAATAAAATTAACTAAAACAAAGCTTTTAGCTTCTATTAAAACGGGGAGCATTTCGACTTCATTAAATCTCTCGCCGACTAAATGGCAGGGTTCGACAGCTTGACCGCGCAAATTGAGGGCTGTCTGCCTGCCTATACTTATATACTGTACAGCTACTTCTAGTTGAGATTGCTGCATTAGTTTCATATATTTACCAGCCTCCTGCTCCACCAAACCTAGAGGCTCTCCTATCGACAGTTTTTTGAAACAATATTCACTTATAGAATAACCAGCATATTCCAGCTCTCCAGTTTCCATCCCAGTTTGAAAACCTTCTTTGAGATAGCCTAATCCTGACTTGAGATCTACTTTCCAGTGGCTAATCAAAGAAGCAAAGGGTGTATAAACTCTACTTTTGATTGAACGGGATGGAAATTTGTCTAACATCCTAATTGCCAGTTCACCGAATTGGTATGCCAAACTAATGTCCCCTACCTTGTACATAACTATGCCATAAAAAACGTAGGCCATACTCGCATAAGGCGAATTGCCATATTTAATGCACAGCTTAACCATCTTAAATGCCAGCAGCGGTACCAGTCGGGGCTTTGCTTGAACAGCAGTGCTGAAAATCCCTGATAAAATCCGCATGGCTGCTTGTTTCTCGGGATCGGTCATTTCTGGCAAGTTAGCTAAATCCTCAATTCGTTTCAATCCCAAACTCAGTTTGGTATTAATCAGTCCCGACACAATATTTAGCGCGTTGGGGTTTTGAGGAAAAGAAATGCCTAACATTTTCAGCACTTCCAGTCCTGTAGTGAGTGCTTCTTCAAGTCTATTTTGAGCGTTATAAGACTGGATTTGAAGTTCATAAACATTCACTTTTGCTAGTAAGCTTTTAGATTTTTGCAGTACAATATCAACCAGCTTTTTTGAATCTTCATATTTGATATTTAAGTATTCAGATTCTGCTGTTGACTCATAAATTGCTAACGTCAACTCATAGTGACTTTGCCAACAATCCGCTGGCAATAATTCCATAGCCACCCGCAAATACCTAACAGCAGCTTCATACGCAGCAGCCACTTTAGCCTTGCGTCCAGCAGTTAAATTTAATTGTGCCAACTGAGTTTTTTCTGACTGTTGGCTAATCGTGTCAATTCCGACATTCAATTGATTGACGATATCAAAGATGTTTTCTTCTAGCTTGTCTGGTGGAGTATTCTGTAACAGTAATTGACCGATTTTTAAATGGGTGGATTGCTTTTGGTCTTCGGGAATTAGCGAATATGCGGCTTGCTGAACGCGATCGTGCAAAAATTTGTAACTAACCCGCGAAGTGTCTAACTTGAGATTGATTGATTCGGCTCGATCGAAAACTAAAGGAATGCGATAGGCATCGCTCAAGGGCAGAATTAACCCTGCTTGCAAAGCTGAATAAAGTTCAGTAGCTGTAGTATTAGCTGACTTTTCGCTAACAAGTGACAGCACATCTAGAGCAAATTTATCTCCCACGCAAGCTGCTAGCTTCAACACTTCTTGCGTGGGTGCGGGCAGCTTTTCAATGCGAGAAGCTACCAGTTCCACCACACTTTTATCGGTGATTCCAATGGCTTGGATTTCATCGATACTCCAATACCAGCCACTTTGAATTCCCTCATTGGTAATTTGATTAAATTCAAATTTCAAAAGATAATCTTGATAAAGTGCTTGGAGTAATTGGGTCAAAAAAAAAGGATTACCCCCCGTTTTATTCCAAATTAAATCGGCGAAAGTTGTTACTTTTTCGGTGCAAGTGTTAAGTGTTTCAGTGACTAATTCAGTCACATTTGCTAAATCCAGCGGTTGCAACACGATATTGTTGACTCTTGTACCAGTTTTTTCAATTTCTTCTACAGTCTGGATTAAGGGGTGGGTCGGACTAACTTCATTGTCTCGATAGGCACCGATTAGCAACAAATATTCCTGGTCAGGGTCAGTTATCAGTATTTGCATCAACTTTAATGTTGCTGAATCTGCCCACTGCAAATCGTCTAAAAAGATAACTAGGGGGTGTTCTTTTTGGGCGAAAACGCGAATAAATTCTTTGAAGACCCGATTGAATCGATTTTGGGATTCTACAGGGGCGAGTTCTGGGACTTCTGGCTGTTTGCCGATGATTAATTCAACTTTTGGAATTACGTCGGCAATTACTTGGCCGTCTGTTCCCACTGCTGTTAAAATTTTAGTGCGCCATATTTCTAATGAAAGTGCAGTTTCTGTTAGCAATTGCCGCAGCAAGGAGTTAAATGCTTGGATTAATGAGGCATAAGGAATGTTGCGTTTGAATTGGTCAAATTTGCCGCTGATAAAGTAACCTTTGGACCTGGTAATTGGTTTGCTAACTTCGTTGACTACGGCTGATTTACCGATGCCTGAGTAGCCTGATACTAGCATTAATTCGCTGCTTCCTGATGGGGGCGACTTTTGTTCTAAAGTTGCTGGTTCTTCTAACAAATTGTTGGCTAAACCCCCTCTTACACGTTCAAATGCTGCTAGCAATTCATTAACCTGATTTTCCCGACCGTACAATTTTTGGGGAATTAACAATTGGCTGAGAATATCTAAGCGTCCGGGGATGAAGTCGGCAATTTGTCCGGTGGTTTCTAACTGATGCAAACAAATTTCTAAGTCGGCTAACACTCCAGCCGCACTTTGATATCTATCTTCGGCATTTTTGGCCATCAATTTCATCACTATCTCAGAGATAGCGACAGGTATTTCTGAATTGATTTGATGGGGATATATTGGTTGAACTGCGATGTGGCTGTAAACTATTTCTAAGGGGTCGTGGCTGCAGAAAGGCAATTTTCCTGCCAGCATTTCATATAATGTGATCCCAAGGGAATAAAAGTCTGTGCGGTAGTCGAGGGTGCGGTTCATTCTCCCGGTTTGTTCGGGTGACATATAGGCTAATGTGCCTTCGACTGAGTTGGGATTGTTAAATTGCGGATTTTCTTTGTTGAGTTTTGTAGCAATGCCGAAGTCGGTGAGTTTTACTTGTTTTGTTTGCATGTTAATTATGATGTTGCTGGGTTTGATGTCTTTGTGAATAATATGCTGAAAATGCAGGTATTGTAAGCCTTTGACTATTTGGATGGCGATGTTTAAATTTGCTTGCAGGCTCAAGGTTTCTCTTTCCAGCAGTTTTGCGAGGGATTCGCCGCCAAAGTCTTCTAAAACCATTCCTAATCGGTGGTCAAATGTTTCGAGACTGATGGCTTTGACGATTTGTTCGCTGTCTAAGTTTTGGCGGATTTGATATTCGTGTTTGAGCCTGGTAATAGCTTCGAGGGTGGGATATTCGGCTTTGAGAACTTTCAGAATTGCTGGGGACACATCTTTCGGTGTTTGTCCGCGATAGATTATTGTTTCGACGCCTTCGTGCAGAGTAGAATTTATTTGGTATTCTGATAAAGTTAACATAAGTTAAGTTATAAATTTTTGGAGCCAATTAGGGTTATATTAACACTACTTAATCTTGATTTTGTGTGATTACGATCGTGTATTTTGCGATTTCCCCTCACAGGGAATATACACTAAGTGAAAATGTGGGCTTGCTCGTTGGTGTCAACAAACCTCTTAAAAGTAATCTCAGTCTTGTGTGTGAGTTCCGAATGCTTTGGCTGCAGCGTTTTTCAGGGCTATGAGAGCGATCGCACTCCGCCTCAAACAGCAGGAGATGAGAGCGATCGCACTCCGCCTCAAACAGGCAATTGAACGGGTTCTCAATCGGTGACTACTGTAACTTCACAGATAGTAGAAATAGATTCCGGTTCAGGCAAAATACGCACGCGGGCGAATTTTAAACCGCTAACTCCTTGTTGTGATTCTACCATGCCCGTCTGAACTTTTGGCTCTACCCAACCTTCGCGAGACAAGTAGCGCAAGTATTGCTGATACTCTTCCCACTCTTCCTCGGTGGAATAAACCACAGTCAACATCCCCGACTGGGTAATCCGCTCTTGTGCGTCTTTGTCAACGGCTTTTTCGATGCGCTTTTTGACGAGTTCGTAGCGGATGTCGCGAGTGCCTTTGACATCAAACATTTTTTCGGTATTTTCGTTGTGAAAAATGTCGATGGTGGTATTCTGCACTAATACTAAATGTGCGAGTTCCATGTTAATTTGAGACTCGGCTTGCAGGCGAAAAACAGTGCGGCAGCAGTCGCAAATTGCTCGCAGTTGTTCGTACCGCAAACTGTGCAGGTGAAACTGGCTAAATTTGGGGTCGATCGATTTTCCTACATAAATCATGTGATCCATGCCGTCGGTGCATTCGATGTCGCAGTAGTGGGGAAGAATTTGCTGCATTTTTTCTTGCCAGCGGGCCCAGGTTTCTTGGAGTTTGGTGCTGATTAAGTTCAGCATTTGGTCGTAGCGGGTGCGATCGCTGTAAACGCAGTTGTGTTCGTTGTCACAGGCTGCTTGGTAAGCTTCGACGGCTGCCTGAACCCTGGGGCCGCACTGCACAAAATAGTCAAAATATACTTCTAAATGCTCGTTTAAATACTCGGCTGCTCGCACCTCCATATCGACGGTTACTTTTTGTTTTAAACGCTGGATGTAGTCGAGCAAGTCGAGCCGCAGTTGCTCGCCGAGGTGGGTAGTTTGTGTTTCGCAAACGGCATCAACTATGACTAAACCTAAGCGGAATTGTTCGAGCAAATCAGTTTGAATGGCTCGGTTTCTTTCGTCGCTAGAACCGCGAATGTCCGAAATTCCGTACAGCGGATGAACGTCAGCAAATACGATTGTTTCTGGGGGCAGTCCCCAACTTCGCCTTTCTGCTTCTTGGGCGAACCGCCACTCGACTGCGGGGTGGATGTTGTGAATGTGGGTAAACCGCTCGTGGATGGCTTGCCGCAGGGCTGCAATGAAGGCGGGAATGAGTTCTTGGGCGTGTTGAGCATCAATGCCGTTGAAGTGGTTGGGCCGATCGCACAACAGCCCCACGACGCCCAAAACCCGCTGTCCGCAACCCTCACGGGTGACGGATTTGACTACCAGGGGCACCAGCAGCATCGATCGAGTCCCCATTTTCCGCAAAGTTCGATCGCACTCGGTTTCGCACTCCCTACGCAAGTCTGGCACGTTCCAAACTTGATTTGCTGCTGTGGCCTTCAAAAAGTGAGAAGCTTCTAGGGAGTACATTGAATAAATAATCGGCTGCAAATGTTGGCCGTCTTTTGCAACTAATAGCTGTACCTGTTCGCCATCGAGGCGCAGCAGCAAAGTGCCGTCAGCATTGAAGAGCGATCGCAAACACCGATCGATTCTCTCAAATTTATCTGGCCGCAGCATCGAATCTCGATCGATCAATAACTGAGTCAGACGGCGAATTTGCTCCTGCACGGTGACATCAAAACCTTCTAACAGCAGCAAACCTTCTACGCGGTAATTATCCAACTGCAATCGATCGGCTAAATTTTCCAGTTGATTCGGCTGCATCAGCCAAGCTTCCCGTTCCGCAACAGGCATTAATTTTAAAGAAATATCCGCAAATTCATTTATTTTTGAGTCAATTCGAGTAATTTTTAACTGTTCCGAACCGAGCCAAAATTCTATAAATCTGGCTTCTCGGTCTTTGGGGTTTTTTACACTTGCCGTGACAGGTTCGTCTAGCACCCGCAAACCGTCGATGTCAATTTGATAATATTGCTTAAATACCCAGTGCAAAAGGTGGCGGCGGTACAATTGTTCTGCTGTTTTGCCGCCCCCATCCTCGAACAGTTGCAGCAGAGTGATGTCGGTTTCTGCAAACAAACCGTTGGTAGATTGAGTTGCCAAGGACGTTTCCTCCCAACCGGCCAAGCGACAAAATGCGGCGTTAGCGTACCGCAGGGCAAAAGTTCCCGGTTGCATTACTGCGATTAAAACGCGGCGGTCGCCGAGAAATTGAAACAGTCGCTGTAAATCTTGTTTCCACGTTTTCAAGAGTTCTATTTCAGCAGATTGACTGGGTACTTGGCCCGCCAAAGCTTCGAGTAGCTGTTCTATACTCGGTTCGCTGGGCAGGTTGTTACTGTCTTGCTGTGTTGGGACGATATCTGTCGCTGGCGATTTTACGGAGTTGTTGTTGTTTTGAGGGGAAGACGATTTAGGAGTAGACATGAGTAAAACACCTGAAAGCAGTGGATTTTGCCAAAAAATGTCAGCGATCGGCGATTATGGCTTTGTAAAGAGCTTAGATCCTGTTTGTAAAGTTTGTGTATGGGTATCGGAAACTGGGTTTTTTCTCGGACGATGGGCCCAGGGACTTTTACTTTTATTCACAAACAACCTCTCAGTCTCGACGTTATAGGTGATATTAACGTGTTTACCGCCTGGGGGGTAACACCCATTATAAGCGGTACACAGTAGCGGATAGTGTCAGCAACTAATGCTATTTGACTCAGAGGCGAGATATATAGCAGGTTTGGGTTGAATGAAGCACAGCCCTGGTAATTGGTAATTGGTAATTGGTAATTAATAATTGGCAAGCTGGCTGCTTGTCACTAACTTAGCAAATAAAGTTGCGACAAAAATTTCCATATTACTTGCTATTTGGCAAAGCAAAAATTAACATATATAATACAGCTAACAGGATTTTTGAAAGGACATAGTTATGGCTTTAACGGTTAACAATCTCATTGTCGATGTGAATGGATTTCCTGTATTTGCTGGGGGCGGGCCACGTCTTTTGGCATTCGCTACATCCGATGAGATTGACTTACAGGACGGAAGTTTGCCGTCTTTTCCCTGGGGAGTTTGGGGACTAGACGGCAACGATACTATAGGAGGTTCGTCGGATTCCAACGAACGTCTGTTAGGCAATAACGGCAGTGATATTATTGGCGGTGGTGGCGGAAATGACATAATTTACGGCGGGAAAGATGACGATCGCCTGGATGGAAATGAAGGCAACGATGTAGTTAGGGGCGACGCCGGAAACGACCTTATCTTTGGAGGCTTCGGCAGCGATATCCTGCGGGGAGGGCAAGGGGACGACGATTTAGATGGCAATGAGGGCAACGATTTCTTAGCAGGCGATCGGGGAGTTGACGTGCTCACGGGAGGCCCCGATGGTGACATATTTGTGCTCAGAAGCAACGATGAAGCATTTGGTATAAATGGAGCCGATGTCATTACCGATTTTAACTTTGACGCGGGCGATCGCATCGGTTTGACGGACGGTTTAACAGAACTAGACCTTTTCTTTGAAGACGACAATTTGATTGCTTACGATAATGACGGAATTATCAACGACATGGTGATTGAGAACATAATTACCGGACAGATTGTGGGGATAGTTTTAAACACGGACAACTTTGCACTTACTGGTGCATTTGAACAAGCGAGTCCGTTTGCATTGGCAGTTAACGGTTCTCAATTCCAGTTTTTAGCTTAGTTATTTGTAGGGAATTAGACGGGCGAGCCGGCCAGTTCGGGGTAGGGAAACGGCTGTTTTGCCTAGGACACGGCACTGCCGTGTCCCTACAGATAGCGCTAACTTTGCAGAATTGATATTAAAACAGTTCTCCATTTAGATTTTTTAGGCTAATCTATACGAAATGTACGAAATGTCATAAAAATCGCAATCATCTGAAAACATCAAAGTTTCGGGTTTTCAGAAATTTTATTTTAATCTATACTATTCGGAGTATAAAAAATCTTACTCTTCAGCAATCACCTATGAATAGGGGTTATTCGCGGTTTGATTCCCTCACCAGCATCCTAGCAGGAACAGTAACGGTAGCAGGAATAGTTGTTTTTGCAGCAGCACCCGTTTTCGCAAAAACTCCCCAAGAAATTGCCCAAGTAGCGATTTCTCTCACAGTTCAAATTAACGGAACAACTGGTAGCGGGAGTGGATTTATTATTGCCAAACAAGGCACGACTTACACTGTACTGACAGCTAACCACGTTGTTGATGATACTAAAGCTACCTATACGATTCGCAGTCATAGGGGAAAAGACTATCCAGTAACCAGTTTTAAGCGATTGCAAAAAAGCCAGAATGAGGCAGATGTAGCAGTAGTAACATTTAACAGCACAGAATCTTATCCAGTGGTAACTTTAGGCGATTCCGAACAAGCGACAGTTGGAACAGAAATTTTTGTGTTTGGTTATCCCGGTATTCCCGCTAGCAGACAATACCAACGAGATCGCAATTTTGAGTTTGTACCGGGTTATGTTACCAGCCGTCTCCCGAATCATCCCCAAGGTTATACTTTGCGTTACAATGCTGTGACGAAAGGGGGAATGAGTGGAGGGCCTGTATTTGATGGAGAAGGGCGTGTAGTTGGGATTCACGGACAGGGCGATCGCGATTATGATTATGTCACAGATACCGATAAAAAAGTTATAACAGGTTTAGCCGATACTAAAACAGGATTTAATTCTGCAATTCCTATCAACACTTTTCTGGCTAAATTGTCGGAGGCCGGGTTAAATCGTTCTGCTATTTTAGTGAATACTTCGACCGCCACTAATGCACCTCTAAGACTAAACAATCCCAACGATGCTAAAACTTATTACGTTCGCGGTTTAACTCGGTTTGACAAGGGAGATTTGCCAGGGGCTGTTGCCGATTTTAACCAAGCAATTCAAACTCAATCTGATTACGCGGAAGCTTATTTCTATCGAGCACTCGCTTATTCCGATTTGAAACAAATGCCCCAAAGTATCGCTGATTATAGCAGAGCGATCGCCCTAAATGCCGGTTATGTTGACGCTTACTACAATCGGGGGCTGGTTTTGTCGGCATTGGGAGACAAACCGGGGGCGATCGCAGATTATACTCAAGTCATCCGCTTGGATAGAAACTTTGCAGCAGCTTACAACAACCGAGGATTAGCACTTTCCGACTTAGGCGATCAAAAAGGAGCGATCGACGATTTCAATCAAGCCCTGCAAATTAATCCCGGTCGCGCCAACACTTATTTTAACAGAGGATTGGCGCTGTTTCGCATCAATAACGATCGCTCTGCCTTAGCTGATTACACTCAAGCAATTCAACTCAATCCCAATTATGCTAAGGCTTTTGCTAATCGAGGAATTACCTTAGTGAGAATGGGAGATAGACAAGGGGCGATCGCAGATTTGCAGCAAGCGGCTCGTTTATTTAGGGCTCAAGGAATGAATGCAGATGCTCAAAAAGCATTAGATTTGATTGGTCAACTGCAAAAATAGCCAATTGCAAAAATAGCAAAAATAGCCCCGCCGAATGGAATTCGGGGCTACACAAACAAAGTCCGCCTACGCGGACTGAAAATCTATTTAATTCTTCAGTCCGCGAACGCGGACTTCGTGTGTGTCGTAGCGGTTTAGACCGCCGACTCCGAGCCGATTATTACATCCTTCCCCTAAAACCTCACCGTCACCAAAATCACCCGCCGAGGCTGATCTTCCGCTTCAATAATATACTCAACACGCCCAAAACCTCTCGGCCCCGGTTCCACTAAATCGTAGCGAGATGTCACTGTACCCCCGGCTGTATTGTATTGAGCAAAAACAGCACCGGGATTCCTCCCAGCAGACGCATCGGCATCTCCTCCCCAAGAACCAAAATCATCCAATCGCGATCGAGTTGGTAAGATAGAAGCGGCGATTTCTGGAGGTGTTAATCTTTGATCGGCTAAGACTTGTTGAGCGTTATGAATAGCGCACATTGTCGGCCCAGAAATTTTGGAATCGCTATATCGATCATTAACCTTTTCCACGAAGCCAAAGCCAACATTAGGACCGAACTTATCCTGTCTTTGCCTACCCCACAAACGACTGATAGTTCTATTTTCCTGAATACCTTCCCCGGTCAAGGCTAATTCGGTTCTTTTGCTAGTAAAATTTCGAGCGACAAATTCTTGGTCGGCTGTGCGAATAACGTTAGCGGCACTTGCCTCTATTTTACTGCTAACATTAGTATTGCCTTGCAAGATTGGTGATAGAACCCCGGGAATGGGCTGTGCTCCACAATATTTTTGAATACCGTTGAAAACGCGATCGGCTGATAAGGCACTAATCGGAAATTCTAGGGAATAAGCTTCGGCAGGTTTGGGGAAAAAGATGCCGGATGTTGCGGAAGCAGCAAAAGAAGCGCCACCCCAGATGAAGATACGATTAAATTGACGGCGGCTAATACTCATAATTTATCTTCTCCCTGGAGAGCTTGCCCCCGGTACAACTTGAAATTTAATGAAGTTATAACCATCTAAGATACTACTAAAAGGCCCACTACTCACACTAAGGCAATCTGTCGCAGCAGCACAATCTACGTCTATTGATAAACTTTTGCCATTACTGACATCGACTAACATTGTATGTACTTTACCTTTTTCACCTGTGAGGGATTTAAGGTGATTTCCATCTACATAAACATCTACTTTTATTGGGGCTTTCCTTTCCTTATCAGGAATTGCAAATTGTAATTCGAGAAAGGCACGACCACCGGGAAGCTTGCAGGTTAAACTGGTACCAGGAAAAATCCGCAACATACTGGTGTATATTTCCCTACTTACCACAATATCCTCGAACATTGATCGCTGCCGACCATTAACTTGGCATTTTAGGTCAGTCCAAGGAATAGGCCGCTGGGCCTGGGCCACTTGTGCACCAACAGTCGCTAAAGTAAAAGACAACACCCCAGCAGACAACAAACCGCTGAGCCACCGAACTCGCTTCATATAAATATCCTGCTAATACCTTAATCAATTAATATAAAGGATGAGCTGTGTAGGAAAAGTCCTGACTTTAGATAGATGACAACATCAAAAATGTCACAAGTGTACGAAATGTCAGGTATAATGAATCGCGTAAACTCCAGCTTCTCCCTAATCTATGGATATTGCCGAAGTTTTGACACTGGCAGATGAGCTAATTTTTGCTAAGACGGGAAAGCATTTAGATTACGTGCAAGAAGCTATTCTGCGGGGAACGTTACAAGACACAACTTACACGCAAATTGCTCAAGAAGTTTACTCAAGTCCAAGTCATGTTAGAAATCAATGGCACTGAAAAAGTCTCAATCACGCCCTCCGTTTAGATTTCAAGACAGAGCGAGGTTCCTGCATTCGAGGATACGGTTTCGGTCTGCGTTTCAAGACTCTAGGTTCGGAACGCTCAGGTCGAATCATGAGTAAATTAGTTGCCACCTGTTCCAACAGCAATTGATGCCATTGTCGCTGTTGGCGTTTCCCTGTAGTTGCCAACAGCGTCAAGAACTGATTAAACAACTGCCGAGTTGATTGGAATGAGACTTGAAAAGCTGTATGTTCTGACGAAGATACGGCCTGCCACATAATGGTACGTAATAAAGTGTAAGCTAGTAAGTGTGTCCAGATTTCCTTTCTCACCATCGCCG
>NZ_JAUBUI010000129.1:0-10897 GCF_036705385.1 Microcoleus sp. B3-A4
CTAAGGCTTTCTCGTAGGCTGCGATCGCCTCACTGTTGCGGCCCAAATCACTTAGGGCAATGCCCAGCGAGTTCCAGGCTATGTGGAATTTGGGGTCAATTTCTAAGGCTTTCTCGTAGGCTGCGATCGCCTCACTGTAGTGGCCCAAATCATATAGGGCATTGCCCAGCCCGTTCCAGGCCATGTGGAATTTGGGGTCAATTTCTAAGGCTTTCTCGTAGGCTGCGATCGCCTCACTGTTGCGGCCCAAATCACTTAGGGCAATGCCCAGCGAGTTCCAGATCGGAGTTGGTTTTGGCGGTGGGGGTGCTCGTTTGCGGAAATGTCGCTGAATTTGCCGCCACAGGTTGATGATTCTTTGCCAAATTTGTCGGAACATTGGCGGGGTTGGTGATGTGTTGTTGGAAATTGTAACATAAGCAACGAAGGACACGGCAATGCCGTCTCCCTACCCTCGATTAATTGTAGGGAAACGGCACTGCCGTGTCCTGACTTTGGCCGCGGAGGATACGGCATTGCCGTCTCCCTACCCCACATAATTTTCCGGAAACTAAGGACTTTAGTCCTTACTAGAAACGATCTTCTTCCTTACCCTAAAAAGAAATAATCAAGTAACCATTCAGGAACTTAGCACCAGTAACAGATTTTCCAGTTAGCGCCGGAGGCAGCAAAATATTGCGCCGCTGATCGCCCGCTTCGATCGTCACTTCCGGCCCGGATTGAATCAATTTAATTTCTTTCTTGTCAAACCCAGGCAAAAACAAACTAACTTGACGCTGTGCAATGTTGATGTTAATGGGTTGAGGAGCTTTTGCCGCCTGAGAAAAATCAGGCAAAGCATCAATTAGCGGCTGCCAATTATTGTCACTGTGCGCCGGAACCGAAACAGCCGTCAAAGGATCAAAATCCGCAGTAATAGCTTCTGTAACCGATGCTTGATTAACAATGACACCGCCCACAGTCAAACCAACTTGTTGAGAACTTCCCCAAAGATAGCGGGCAGTTGCGATCGCGCTTGCATCCCCAGTCGTCACCAAAAAAGCCGCCGTGCGGTTCGGATCTGCCAGCGCTTCCTTACCCTTATCCAAAAGATTATCGACTTGCTTAGTAGATTGAAAAGCATTGTCTCCCGACAAATCCACCGTCAACACCGTACTGACAACCGGTTGAATAAAAGGTGAAAGCGCTTTCCCCAAATCCGAATCTACCAAAGCTTGACGGAACCTGCGGATGTACCAACTCAGAATTTCCGGCATTCCCAGCATCCGCAGCGTATCCATGCCGCCATTGCCGTCATAAACGATCACATCGTATTGTTTGCTGTCCTCGTATTCCCGAAGTTCGTTCAACGCCAGCGCGCTGTCCATTCCCGGCAACACCCCTAATTCTTGACCGTAAATCTGCTTGAAAAACGGAGTGCGGACATATTGAGCTTCTAGTTGTTTAACTTCGTCCCACCTGCGTTCTAGCAGCGGCGCGCTTTGCACCTGAACTGCTTTGAGGTTGGGGGCGATTTCCTGGGGGCTGAGAGTCAGGGGAGTTCCTAGCAGGATGCCCAATGCAGGGCCCGGATCTTGGCCAAGCAGCAGAACTCGCTTGCCTTGAGCCGCGTATTTTTTAGCTGTTGCGATCGCGATCGTACTGCGGCCAGTGCCGCCTTTGCCCAAAAATGTCAAAATCAAAGCCATTTTCTGTTCTCACTCCCAAAGCTTACTCTTTAACATTTAAGCGCAACCTTCAGCCAGAGTGGGGGAGGGGAGAGTGTGGAGGAAGAGGATAGTGGGATAGTGGGAGAGTGGGAGAGGCGAAGAATTGGGAAAATTTTTCCTCTTCCTTCTTCCTTCTTCCTTCTTCCTTCTTCCTTCTACATCTGTTAAACGGGTTCTAGCTCATCTTCAAAGAACCAAGTCGAAAAACCGTCAAACTTGACAACCACGCCTACTCCGCTACCGTCAACCATTCTGAATCCGTCAACAGTGCCTACTGGATTCGCCTTTATCTTGCCCACTATATTTGCAGGTATCCGATCTCTGAGACGGCGCACCTTCACTCTCTGACCTACTTCTATTGCCACTGAAATTGTTCTCCTGCTCTATATAACCTATATACAACCGTCCATTTTACAGTTTGGCGTCTACTTCGGAACAGCAACACCAGCAGGCGATCGCTCGCGATGATTTTCCATCGAAATTTCCACCAACTTTCCCTAAAAAACGCTATTCTAGTCAGAGTTGGTCGATCGTGTACCCTCATTCCCTTGGGTTTGCCTCATCAGGTTCCACAGCGGCAAGCTCCACTCCCAGAGCCTGGGGCACCACTTAGATAATTATTTTTTATCGCTTCGGAAAAATAATCTTTTTATTAATTGCCACAACTACAGGATTTCTCCCCAGTTAGTCATCCTTCCGGCAGAAGCCAAAAGGCATTCAGAAGTTGTAATTAATTTTATGTTTGCTATATATAACTCGGCGCTCTCTAAGGTTGAGATCGGCGAAATTACTGCTGCAAAGCACTTTGAGTCTGATGGGCAAAATTTTCCGAAGGTCATATTTTAGTAAAGTGCCATGTTGTAACAGTTTACTAAAATATGACAATAAAAAGAAGATTTAATGCTAAAATTTAAGGTTGAGAAAATGGATTTTTGCTGCGGTCTTACGGCATAAAAAGTGGAACGATTGCCGGATTTAGGGAGTCTAATAGAGGAAATGAAGTCAAGGAACTTCAACATCACAAAATTGAAATAATGAATAAAATTTTTACGTGCTGGCGATCGACCAAAATTCCGCTCCTAAGTTTGTCGTTAGCTGTGTTCGCCTGTCTGCCGCTTGGTCGTGGGACGATCGCCAGTCCGCTCTCTCCATCCCCCAAACAGCCGTCGAACGCTAGTAAAATTGTCTCGGTCGATCGATCGCCAACATTGCCAACAGGCTCAAAATCTCCCAAAAATCCGGCAACAGTGGCGGCGAATTCATCCCCAGCAGAGACAATAAAGGCTCAGGGAACAGCGGTCGGGCGATCGCTCGAAATAGAAGAAATTCGCGGTACAGTCAGCTTTAAAGGGCGGCCAGCGGTCGTGGGCGATCGGCTCCTCGCTCCCGGAGACGAAATCATCACCGGCCCCAATTCCACAGCCCGTTTAGGCATCGACAACAACATCGGCGTCGTGGAAGTTTCCGAAAAAACCACAGTCAGAATATCCAGTTTGTCAAACAGTGTAGGTGGCGAAAAAGACACAGCCATTTTTGTCAGCAGGGGGCGAGTCAGGTTGTCCGTGGGCAAAACTGCTGCGACAACTCCTGCTGCCAACACCTCAACAATTATCCCGCCAAACCAAATAGTCGCCCTCAATACCTTCAGCGGACTTGGCAAATCCAGTCAAATTGCCCAACAAAAAAGGTCTGCCAAAAGGGCCCCAGTCAGGGTTGAAACCCCTGAAGGCGTTGCCGGAGTCCGCGGCACCTCCTTTGGCGTCAGCGTCGGCGGCGGCAAAACCGCAGTCGAAACTATTGAAGGTGAAGTCGTAGTATCCGGCAACACCGACTCAGAAGTAATTGTCAACAGCGGCAACTCCACGACAATTTTCCCTCAAACCTCGCCCGTGGCGCCCTCAGCGAGCCCTCGCCTAGCTCAACTCAAAGTCCGCAGTTTGTTGAGACTCAGCGGCAATATCTATCGCCTCAGCGGTCAAATTAACCCGATCGACACAGTTTATGTCAACAACGAAGAGATTAAGATCGATCAAAAGGGCAACTTCAAAATCCAAGGAATTTTACCTCCAAGTCGCCGCCTCAAAATCGTAGTGCGAGGCCCGTCAGTCACAGAAAGGCATTACAGCTTCGCAGTTCGCTAAACAACCTATCGTCGCGAGTAATGTAGGCGGGCAGTCTCTGAGAAAGTGAATTAGATCCTAAGTCCTATCTGGGTTGATTATTTTGTGTAAGTGCGAAGCATTTCGCGGTGACTCTCGGTAGTCAAAATAAAGAAATTTTGCGCCAACCCTTCGCCCTTACGGTATTGTAAAACTTCATGACTCCCACTCCTCTCGAAGTTCGGACTCGAATGTCAATTATTGCGGCAAATTAATTGCATGAAGTTCAAAGAATGGATTGATTATCTCAAACACAATCAACTGATCGGCCTCCGGCAATATATAATTACAAATCCTCCCTGGATGACAGGCGCCCTAGCAGGTATAATGTCTGTAGCCATGCTGCAAGTGGGAATATGGAAACCCCTTGAATATTTGGGATACAAAACGCTATTTCAAATTCGAGAATCGGGTATATTACCAAATCCCGGATGGGATGAGAGAATTGCGGTAATTGCGATCGAACCGCATTCCTTGCAGGAATACGGCCAATTTCCTTGGCCCCGCAACCGCTATGCCGAACTGCTAGAAGCACTGAAAAAATCTCCCCCTACAGCAGTTGGTTTTGACATTCTTTTCCTCGATCCGAGTCCGAAAGATAATATTTTAGCCGCTGCAATCGCCACCAACGGCAAAGTTGTACTCGCTGGAACCACCAAAGAAGAACCCGTAGCATCTTTAAAAGCAGCAGCCGCAGGTGTCGGCCACATCGGCCAGGAACCCGATAGCGACGGTATTACCCGCGACTCAAAAATCTTTCTCAACGGGATTCCTAATTTCGGTTTAGCAATGACTCACAGGTACAATGCTGCTAATCCCCAAGATCCAGTATTGCTCCCAAAGTCAAAAAATAAACAGGAAAAAAAAGTCTGGATTAACTGGCCAGGAAAAACAGAAAATCTACCTACCTATGCTTTTGTTGATGTCGTAGAAGGTAAAATTCCCGCAGAGGCTCTGACCAATAAGTTAGTTTTAGTGGGCATAGTTGCTACCGGTTTAGACCCGATATCTTCACCTCTCAACAAGACTACGGCTGGGGTTTTTTTATATGCAGCGTTGATTGACAATTTGCTCAATCAACGCTTGTTGCAGCGGCTGCCGGTACTCCTAGAAATTTTGTTATTGTTGGGGATTGGCCCTCTTACCGCTTTGGTTCTGGGCAAGCGGGGTGTTAAAGAGAGAATTGCGATCGCTCTCGGTTTGCCTATAATTTGGATTGCGGCTGCTGCTTTGTTATTTGGCTTCTTTTTTTGGTGGGTTCCGATTGCTGCACCTATTGGCACCCTCATTTTATCTAGCACTGCTTTGCAACTGCGGGAACAATACGAAAAGCAGCAGTTGATGAGGTTATTTGAAAAGCACGTCGCTCCGGAGACTGCTCAGCTTATTTGGGAACGCAAAGCTGAGATATTTGAACAGGGAGAACTCGAACCTCAAGAACTTACAGCAACGGTGCTGTTTATGGATATTCGTAGTTTTACTTCGATTTCAGAAAAAATGCGACCGCGAGATTTACTTACATGGCTGAACAATTATTTGGAAGCGATGACCAACTGTATTATGGATCACGGCGGCGTTGTAGATAAATACATCGGTGATGCAATTATGGCAGTTTTTGGGGTGCCTTTTTGCCATACCGAATATCGACAAATCCAACAAGATGCTTTGAATGCAGTTGCGGCTTGCATTGCGATGCACGAACGGCTGCACCAACTTAACCAGCAGCTTAGAATTGAACGCAAACCTTTAATTAAGTTTGGCATCGGTTTGCATACCGGACAGTTAGTTGCTGGTAGCGTGGGCGGTTCCCGGCGTTTAAATTATTCTGTGATCGGCGATGCTGTCAACGTTGCTGCTAGATTGGAGGCGATGAATAAGGAAATTGTTTCTGACAGTCCTTTTAATTTGTTGGTGACGGGGAGGACTTTTGCTTACGTGCGCGATCGCTACGAAGGTCAAAAAGTAGGGTCGATTCAATTGCGCGGTAAAAAAGAAGAGACTGTGGTTTATGCTATTTTGGGTGAAAAGCATTAGTCATGGGCATTGGGCATTGGGCATTGGTTCAGGACTTAGGTATCAAAACCCAAGAAACCGGGTTTTTGGCAGTTTATGCCAGGATTCACGAAATATTCTCGCAAAAAACCCCGGTGGTTGAGCGAAGTCGAAACCCTGACCACCCGTGCGTAATTCCTAATCTAATCAAACACGCTCAGCCGCAGAGTTTTAGCTATTTGTTCTAACAGAAATAAGCCACCGACAGAGTTTCCCTCTTTATCTAGGGGCGGACTGTAAAAGCCGATCGCACCTTGACCCGGAATTACCGACAGCAAAGCCCCGCTAACTCCCGACTTAGCCGGCAGTCCCACCCGCAGCGCAAAGCGGGCGGATGCTTCATACAAACCGCAAGTTGCCATCAGTGCTTTGACAGTACGGCAGTTTTCCCCGATTTGTCGATCGCCACTATTTACCAAAACCATCCCCAGCTTAGCTAAATCCTCCACAGTTCCCGACAAACAGCAGAGGCGATTGTAGGTTTCTAAAGCAATTTTCGCGTTGTCAAGATAACCAGATTCTACCATTTTCAAGGCGATATTCCAATTATTTTGATTCGGATTTGTCTTCACTGAATCGAGCATTAACTCATCAACAAATAACTGACTGTTTGCCTTTTGATTCAGCCAAGTTCGCAAGTTTTGACAGCGCGCCACAGCATTTTGACCGGGAATCAAAGACGCTAGGGCGATCGCCCCGCTATTAATCATCGGATTTCTCGGCTTCCCTTGGTCTATTTCGAGTTGAGTTAGGGAATTGAAAGGCAGTTCCGAAGGATCGCAGCCCACGCAGTCAAAAACCGTTTTTTCGCCCAATTCGCACAGCAAATAAAGCAGCACAAAGGGCTTGACTACACTCATCAGCGGGAATGTTTGAGCAATGCTACCCCAGCTCAAAAATTGACCGTCAATTGCCCGAATTTGCACAGCAAACCCTTGTCGATCGGCTTGCGCTAGGAGAGGTATGTACGCAGGGATTTGACCGGATTTACTGCGATCAATTGCCTCTTTTGCCCAAGCTGCCAGTTGTTCCGGTTGCAAGGAAGATAGTTGGCTGGTGGAGATTTTCACTCTCGATTATTTCGATCATTTTAAATTTTAGATTGGCATTCCTGGCGCAATAGTGAGCCAGAAACCCCGTTTATTAACCGAATTGCGTCACTTGGGCCCGCTGCGGGAAGAAACTGGGTTTCTTCGGGGAGATAAACCAAGCTCGAACTTCAGGCTATTGACGTTTCGGCCTGCCGGGAGCAAATAAATTTTTCATAAAAAACCTGTACTTTGCATAAAAATCTCCCCTTCACCCCGATAGATAAGTAGCAGCTTCAAGGCAACGCTGCTAGCCAAAACAAACAAGCACGAGCTTGAAAAGCCTTCAGATTCTTAGGTTTAAGCCCCAGCAAGGGGCGGGGTGCATATTTAACTTAATTCTTTCAGAGTTCGTGCAATCCTGTCCGGAAAACCCCCGAACCTTTAAGAATGTACTATCCAACCGAATCTACCAAAACCAGGATAAAAAAATGGCAGAAGCTAAAGCAGAAGCACCAAAACCCGCTCCCATGATTTTTAAGGGTGTGTGCAACGACGGAGTTCTCAAAGGCAAAGAAATTGAAGGCAAACTAGACATCAAAGTCAACGTTGAATCTGTCAAAACCCCTGAAGCAAAGCCCAAAAAATCCGAGTGGGAGCCAGTTATCTTTTGGGTATTGTTTGCAGTCATGGCAAACTTGATTGTCGGCGACCCCGCCGGAATGAGAAAAAAATACAGCTCCCCACAAAGGTCTCATTCTCATCAGATGTTAAACCAATCTGGGGAGCAGTCGCTGTTGCCTAAGAAAAACACCAGCAACTTGCCAATTTAGGCTCTGGGAGCCTGCCAGCCGCGCAAATAGTAATAGAAAGACCCGAAATATTCATCGAATACTCGCGTCGTAGTTACCAAAGCTTCTGCACTAGGCAAAAAATCTCCCGCGTCTAAGCGGAGTCTACTGGATCTCCCTCCTGAGGTGGGTTGAAAAGTGTAGAAGTCGGTAGCCCTAGGAATCACCTGGATTCCCATATTTGCAAAAGCGAGGCTAGCACGCCGCATCTGAATCGCAGATGTTACCAGGATGACTTTGCGCGGGGCGCCACGGCTGTCGAGTATCTTTCTCACCTCTTCAGCGCTGGTGCGTATGTTGCTGCCGTTATCGTCGAGAACGATACTGCTGCGCGGCACGCCCATGTTGTTTGCCAGCAAAGTCTCGATATCCTTAGCTTCGCCAACATAACCCTCCAACTCTGGTCTGGGGCCAGCGGTAACGATGACCATCGGTGCGAGTTGTTTTCTGTACAAAACGGCAGCATAGGGCAGGCGATTGCCTGTATCTGTTAGTTGAATCGCTACTCGGTTGGGGATATGAGGCTGAGTGGTTCCCTTGCCCAGTAGGACGATCGCCGCTGCGGTTTCATCGCAGCAAACTGTGCGGACGGCTGCGGCGGCGTCCCGTTCTGCTTGCTCAGCGAACCAGTAAGCGACAACTGGCATACTCGAAAGGATCAAAACTAGCAGCGCGGCCAGGATCATTCTCGGCGCCGGGTTGCGAATACCCCCACTCGTAATCATCGCCGATGCAATTACCAGCAGCGAGATTGAAAAACCCAGTGGCTTAAAGAAGAAGGCCACGAGGCCGAAAATCGCTGCTCCGACCGGGGTGTCTGGTGCAAAAAAAGCCAGGATCAAAAGGCTGATCAGCAGCAAAACGCGCAGCCGATCTATTAATGGATTGTCTTTGCCTCCTGATTGATCCCACCACGATTTGATCAGTGAGAACAGGAGGAATAGAAATAGAATGCGAGCTAACAGTTCTGGCATCTTGCAATATTCTGTGTCTTCATAAATTAGTACGGAAGTGTGGAAACGAGCGCGACTTTAGCTGCGGGAGGAAATACTGGTATCGGTAGGTTTTTAACTTTCGCCAATCACGCAGTCCGATCGCACTTATCCTGATGCTCGATTCCGGTCAGCTATCAACTATTGGTTGCAGGGTGCAAGCCCGCTACTTCCAGTCACAGATTGCTGACAGTTAATTGGTAATTGATAACTGGTAATAGTTTATTGGTAATTGGTAATGGATCGAGCACAGGCAGGTAGAATTGACTATTGAAGCCTGCTTTCTTCTGTCTAGTTTTTTCCCCATTACCTGTTACCGATTCACCAATCCCAATTTATCGGCGCTTCAGTTGATTCCGAATTGCCTGCGTTACCGTTTGAATTACTTTAACACGAGCATAATACTTGTTATTGGCCGCAATTAGCGTCCAGGGAGCTAGCGGCGTGCTGGTGCGCTGAATCATTTGATTCACCGCTACTTCATAATAATTCCACTTTTCCCGATTCCGCCAATCTTCCTCGGTGAGTTTGTATTGTTTAAATGGATTGTTTTGCCGCTCTGTAAACCGCTTTAGCTGTTCGTCAGGACTGATGTGCAGCCAGAATTTAACTAAGACACAACCGAAACTGGTGAGTTGCTCCTCAAATTCGTTGATTTCCTGATAAGCTCGGCGCCATTCGGGTTCGCCGGCAAATCCTTCGACTCGCTCGACCAGCACTCTACCATACCAACTACGATCGCAAATGCTGATTTTACCAGCCGTTGGCAGCCGCCGCCAGAACCGCCACAGGTAGTGGTGCGCTTTTTCTTCGTCTGTGGGCGCCCCAAAGGCATTAACGATGTAACTGCGGGGGTCTAATATGTCCGTCAAGCGCTTGATTGCTCCTCCTTTACCTGCGGCGTCCCAACCTTCAAACAGCACTAACACGGGGATTTCCTGTTCGTAGATGCTTTGTTGCAGTTTGCCAAAACGGGTTTGTTCCTCGCGAAGTTGCTGTTTGTATTCCTCGGGCGACAGCGATTGAGTTAAATCTACTTGGGCCAGCAAGTCGGGTTCGGTAGGTTGCAAGCTTTCTTGAGGTGGCAATTTCACGGGTGCAGATTGCGTCGGCAGTCTGTCCAATGCTTCTGTAATTGTCGCTGCCATTTGGGTTAAAACTTTGACTCTCGCCCACCGTTGACAATCGCCTTCTACTAGCGTCCAAGGTGCGGGGCCCGTGCCGGTTTGGGCTACCATTTCTTCGGCAAAAGTTGTGTATTCTTCGTATTTTTTGGCTTGTTTCCAATCTTCGGGCCGCACTCGCCAAGCTTGTAAGGTGTCGTCTTCTAGTTTTTTGAGCCGGTGCTTGAGTTCTTTTTTGCTCAGGTGAATCCAAAATTTGGCAATTGCGGCGCCGTCATCTACCATCTGCCGCTCGAAGGCGTTGATTTGCCTGATGGCTGTCGGTACTTCTGCCTCGGAGACTCGATCGAACAATCGGTCTTCTAAAATGTGAGTGTACCAACTGTGATAAAAAAAGCCTATTTTGCCGCGGGCGGGGAGTTTCTGCCAAAACCGCCATAGGAAAGGATAGCCCATTTCTGCATCTGACGGCGGCCAAATCGGATGGACGGCAAACCCCCGCGGGTCCATGTACCCCACCATTTGTTTGACTAGCGCGCCTTTGCCGGCGGCGGCCCAACCTTCGAGGACGATAATTGCGGGCAATTTTTTTTCCCTGCAGGCCAGTTGGAGCGATCGCAACTGTTTCATTAAAACTTCTATCTTGGCCTCGTAGGTTTCTTTATCGAGGGACATATCTAAATCGAGGTTGTCGAGCATATTTACCTCATATAAATCTGAGAAAACTGTTTAACGTTAGTTTAACGTTTGGATAAAATTAAATCCTCAATTCCGGGAAAAATGTTATAAAAATTACAGTTACCGCTGGTTAAAAGGACGATCGCTCCTGCAATCAAATGCCACCATCGTTAATACTAGCAAGAATCCCTCGATTTCAAACTTGCAAAAAAAAACAGCTCAGGTTATATAGCAATCCTAAATCATTATCAATACTATGATACAATTATATGCAATACTTGATTGTGACAATAAAAAATGGATA
>NZ_JAUBUI010000130.1:0-10872 GCF_036705385.1 Microcoleus sp. B3-A4
CCTCATTCTCTCCCAGCGCGGTGGCTCAAGTTCTACTTTTGTCACCGTTCTCATCTTTGGTTAGTCTAAACTACAGTAACCATTGCTGTTGGCGATAAACTTCTGTGAGAACTAGCAGGGTTTTATATTGCTTTTTATTCAGAATTTCTAGGGTCGCACCTGACTCGATTAGCTGTTCAATATGAGCGAGGTTTCTTTTGATATATTGAAGTTTTTTTTTAATTGCCTGTCTTTTTTTGTGGCGGGATAGTCTTCTTTGTTTTGCTATTAATAAGTAATCTTTTCGGGCGAGATTACGGTAGGTTCTTGGTTTTTTCGGGATTCGCTCTTTTACCTGTTTATACAGAATATCTATGATTTTTTCGGTGTGAACTCTGGCCCTGTTTAATAGTCCTAAGTCGGTCGGATAACTAATATCGGCGGGAGCACAGGTTGCATCTATGATTAGTTTACCGCGATTGTGTGACTCATTTTGGGCGTCCGAATCCTTTTTTTTTTTTCGGGTTTGATTGGGGTGGTGGAGCGCATTATTTCGACCATGCGTTCGTTGACTTTATTAATTAAGTTCGGACTAATAAGCCCGTCGAAAGTGTACTAATAGTGATGGGTCAAATGCGACTTCATTGCTGTAGCTTGATTGACCGATGAAGTATTGTAGATAGGGGTTTTCGCGGATCTGTTCTACTGTTTCCCGGTCGCTAATTCCTAATTTTTCCTTAATGATTAATGCCCCCAACGCCATCCGAAAGGATTTGGCTGGTGCGCCCATTTCGGTGGGGAAGTTTTCAGCATATTCTGACTCAAATTCTGACCACGGTATTACTTGTGCCATCTTTACCCAACGGTTAGAAGCTGACAAATTCCCAGATAAGGGCAGTTCAAAGTCGGAGGGTGAGAGGGAAGCAAACTCAGCTTTTGTGTACACGATCGCAGATGGTTATCCAAGGGTTTTGACCTATTTTACCTGTTTATCTTGCCCACTTCTCTCGATCTCGCCCTCAAATAACCAAGGCAGTGTAACCTTTCTGCACTTATCCCGCAAGCCCTATCTAATATGAATGGATATCCCGTCAAAGAAGCAATTACTTCGTTAGTTAGCTTTTTTAACTCTTTTTGTACTGTCTCTCTCAATTCTTCTATGCCATCAAATCTCAACCATTTCAATTGTTCCTTTATATACCCCCACAGCCTTTCTATTGGATTCACTTCCGGACTATAAGCCGGTTGAAACAATAAAATTATGTTTTCGGGTATATTTAGGTTCAATGAATTATGAAATCCTCCCTTGTCTAGTTGGATGATATGCAAATCAAGAGGATAAGCAGCGGCAAATAGCTCTAAAAACTTCTCAAAACATACTGTATCTAGATGCGTAAATTCATAAAAAAATCCCTCTCCTGTTAGAGGTTCTACTATTCCATATAACCACATATATACAAAGTCCCATGGCACTTTTCCCTGAGGCTTAATTCCTTTGCCAGTTAATTTCCTTCTTTGAATTGTGTGTAGCCCCATTCGACTTTCGTCTTGACTCCAATAGCGATTTTTTTTCCACTGTTTTAAAAAGCTCTCGCTCTGACTCAGACTGCTTTTAATTAGAGATGAGAGTTTTTTTTAAATTCTTCTACTGCCCCTGCTTTCTGTTTTTCACTCACCGGACGCGGGACTTTTAATTTTCCTTTCAGCCGATATCTGACCCATTGGTGTACTGTACGATATCCCACTTTTACTTCACAGCAGCTTGTCAGCCATTGGTGTACTTCTTTGTCGCTACTGAATCCTTCGGGTTCTTGTAATTCCTTTGATAATTTCTCTACAGTTTCAGGATTCATTATTCTTGGTCTTCCCGAACGAGGTTTCTGCAATAATAATTCTTCTATTCCCCCCGCAAGGGTAGCTAGACAACCATCTTGGTATTGTGGTACGATGTTTCCCTAACCGCACAGCAGCAGACAATACGCTGTCTACCGTTTGGGTTTTGAGCCAATACAGAACTTGTAATTTTTCGTAGCGGTGAGCGTCTTTCTCTCTCCTCAGAAGACCTTTTAGTTCTGATTCTGTTTCCCGAATCTCAATTTTGACCACTCCTGACATTTTTTTTCCTTCTGTTTGGCTACTAAATTACAAAAATTACCTTGACTAATTGTAGCACTACTTTGGGAAATTAGTATAATTAGACTGGCTTCTGCCAAGCGTATGCAGTTTCCGTCCCCAATGATTCAGGTTTATGCAGCCAATAGCTCACCCAGGTTAGAGGACTGAGTGCAGTACAAAAAAATAGGCGCTTGAGAGGAGATAAACGGGAGAAAGCAACATCATGACAAAGTACCGTCAATGGATTAATAAAAGTCGCAGAGCTTTGGCAAGGAAAACCAATTAATCCTGTCAGTTCCTCGATCGTATATCCACGCCGAACATGACCCCATTCTGCCATCACCTCCGCTTCAGGCGGGCAGATCGGTTTCATCACGCCGTAGTAGGGAAATTTCCAATTTTCATTGGGGCTGCTCACTAATAAAAATCCCTTCGGTTTAAGCACGCGCAGCGCTTCTGATACTGCTTTTTGATGGTCGGGAATGTGTTCGAGAACGTCGAACATCGTCACTGCATCAAAGGACTCATTTTCAAAGGGTAAATTGGTCGCGTCGCCGCAGATGAAGCGCACCTTTTCCTGCTGGTTGCAAGGAACATTTGCATATTTAAAATCGAGGTCGATGTTAGTAATTTGCGCTTGCGGATAAAGTAAAGCCGTGAGACCGCCTTGACCGCCTCCTACTTCTAATATTTCTTTAAAGGGCAGGTCAGGGGAAATGCGGTGAATAGCCCGCATCTTTTCTCTGTAAAAGAACCCCATGGTTAAGGCGTAGGAGAAAGGATTATGGGATAAAAAACGACCTAAATTTTCTTTTTTTCCTGCTGTCTTTTGCTGTTCAACGGTTGTCATTATATTCTCCTGTTTCTAAAAATTAATGGTTTTTATTTACCTGATTCTGGATATAAAATTGTACTCCAGCCAAACAGCCTAACACCTCAGAAAAGAGAGTTTTATTGACCCCTCTAAATCCTGTCAACACTCCCATGATGAATCGCTTGACATAATATCTAGGCAAAGCGATGAAAACGCGACGCAAGTTGCCCCAGTGTTTGTACTTTTCAAACTGCACAAAAAGCGCTACGATATGTCCGCGCATATAGTGATACATTTGGTGTTTTAAGCTATCCAGATCGCCTCGGTGGTAGTGGTAAACGACCGCTGTTGGTTCATAGCGACAAAACCAGCCTTCGGCAAGCACTCTATACCAAATTTCTGAGTCTTCACTACACCCAGAAGCGCCTGCTCCCAACCGTTCGTCAAAGTATCCAATTTTATCAAAAAGTTCGTGCCGGAACGCCATATTTGCCCCTGCACCAATGCGCCAAACGGGGACAGCTAAGGGCTTCATTTCATCAAAAAATTGAGTATCAAAGGTTGTAGGGCGGTATCCCCATCCGAAGCCAGTATGACCTTTTTGGAAGATCAATTGGGCTTCATTTTCGAGTTCGGCTGGTAGAATAAGTCCGGTCATGGCGATGACGCGATCGCCCTGGAAACTTTGGGCAATTCTGGCAACCCAATCAGAATGAACAATCACATCATCATCAGTAAAAGCAATTATATTGCCTGTACTGTGACGGATGCCAGTATTGCGGGCTACGCTCAAACCAGGGCGAGGTTCTAAGACATATTTAACCTCTGGTATTTTCGCAACTAATTGCTGCGTAGCATCTGAACTAGGAGCATTGTCAACGACAATAATTTCGTGGGGAAGATGGGATAAGTTTTGGAATGATTGCAAACATCGCTCTAATTGTTCTGGTCGATTTCGAGTACAGATCACAACAGAAACAGTTTCACTATTTAACTGTGAAAAGTGTTGCTCAAGCTTCGCAAGAGGTTGTTCCAAAGCCATTAGAGCTTGGAACTCAGGGGGGCGATCGCGCGCCGGATTCTTGGAAATAACTGGCAAAGCTGCTTTAAAACCTTGCTCTAGCAAATGGCTACCGATTGTACGAGTAATTGCTTGTACCGCTAAATTAGTCAATTCTGTTGCTGACATGGGCAACTGAGCGGCTAAAATCTCCTGTTGACCAAGGGGTATATTATGCCACCAAAACACAGTATAAATGCCACCATAACCAGGCATTAAAGGCAAGTCAGGAATGGCTTTACTTAGCTCTACGTTAATAACTTTCCAGGGGTTGCTCACAGAAATTACCTCAAAGTAGCAATAGATATATCGGGTGGCTAACCGACTAATTTTGCCCGACCCAATAACTCTCGGCGTTCCTCCGGGTTCATGCGGATCATCCGGTTAATTCCCGCCCATTTACCCCGCACAAAACTTTTGTTAATCTCCACTTCCGCCGGATTCATTCGCCCCAAAGCCGCTCTTAAAGATTGAAATACGCTATTTTGGGAAGCTTTCACCGCATCCCCAATAAATTTCAACAACCAATCTTGATAAGAACCCGACCAGAGAAGAGAATCGCCCAAAACTTGAGAGGTTCCTAAACCGTAGTTAATATCTATCAAGTATTTTTGAGTGGTACGCCTAGCCGGAATAAAGTGTTTTAACTGGCAATCAGGAGTGTACCACAGGTCGTATCCCGCTCCGTAAATCCGTAAAGCTATTTCTACATCTCCCCCAGATATGAGCTTGGTGCCGATGCGATCGTGAAGCAGGGGTTTATCAATCCAACCCGTATGAGCGAGGGCTCCTCTATTCAACACTAATCCTGCTCCCACAAGACAAGATTTTTTTTGAGGTTCTGTGCCGTGTTCTTGTTGTGCGAAGGAGTAACCATAATTCAATACATATTTAGGCGGTGGAGTTTCCCAATCTAAAATCACTCGACCACCAAAAGCGCCGCAGTCAGGATGAGTCGCAGCAAATTTAACAGCTTGCTCCACCCAATCTTCTGCGAGAAAGCAATCATCATCTACGAAAGCAATCCAATCAGCAGTTGTGTTCTGAACGCCACAGTGGCGGGCATAGGTTAGCCCTTGCTTTGTTTCTGATATTGTAGAAAGATAGGGAATTGTTCCAGACACTCGATATTTTTCGACAACTTCCTGCGTGTTATCCGTGCAGTTATTATCGACTACTAACACCTTCCACTCTACCTCGGGTGACACTTGCTGTTGGGCAAGGGCAGATAGAGCTTTGTTTAGAAGAGGAGCATTGTTATAAGTACAGATGACGATCTCAAGGGGCGGAAGCTTAGTCATATTTAATTGTCATTTCCTGCATTGAACGAGAAATAGATTTCTGAAGCAAATCTCCTTTTTTTAGGCAAATTGCCGCCGAATCTGCTCGATACGTTTTAAAGAACGGGGGTACTCGCCAAAAAGCCCTACGATACCACCCCACATTTCAGCTAAAATCATCGTTGGGGGCAAAGGATGACAGCCCCTAATACTCTTTTGCAATTCATCTAACTGATAGCCAATCCACCAAGCAATCAGCCGGATTAGCTGCGCTCTCTTGGCAGGATCGGTCTGATAGGATTTTACCACAAAAGCCATAAAACCTAACCCCCAAGTCCAATACTGGCGGCGCAGTTTTTCATATTCCCGGCGGTGTTGGTGAAACACCAGATAGCGAGGTTCATAGACGAGGGGATAGCCAGCGCGAACGACTCGATAAAAAATATCTAAATCGCCACCGCCGGGGAGGGGCGCACCTGTATCGAGTGCATCATCAAATCCCCCTATTTTCAGTAAAACATCGCGGCGAAACGCCATATTGCAGCCCGCTCCAAATATGCCTGCACCACAGGGGTATAACGGATTGTAAGGCAAGATTTTGCCATAACGAATTTTCTCAAATCCGCGCCGAAAACCGCCCCTACTTTCAAATAAAATTTGGGCTTCAGTGGCTAACTCATAAGGTAGCACTAACCCTGTAAAACCGCCCGCATCGGGATTTTCTGCCCAAACTTCTCTCAATCCTTTTAGCCATTGGCGATCGGGCGTGACATCATCATCCAAAAAAGCTAATATCTCCCCAGTTGCTTCCTGCAAGGCGCGATTGCGAGCGAAGTCTAAACCTGGTTTTGGTTCCCGGGCATAGCGAACTCCTGGTAGAGAGTCTACCAATTCTTTTGTTTTTTCATGAGAAGGTGCATTATCTATGACTAAGACTTCAAAGTTAAGATTTTCACCTAAAATAGGTGTTTGCAACTTGAGTAAATGTTGCAAGCACCGCGCCAGGTTTTCCGGCCTGTCTTTCGTACAAATTGCCACTGTGAGCGAGGGAAAGCGATCGCCATTTTTTGCAGGATTTAACTCTTCTAGAATCGCTTCCTGAAGTAACTTAGCGCCGACTTCCCGCTCGATCATTTTAGCTAAATCTTCAGGAGAAAGGACACTCTTTGGAGGAAGAGGCTGCATGATCAAACCAACAGCTTTATCTTTTCGCCGCACCACTAAAGCAATTCCTGTATCTTCCTCAGAAATTGTCAGAGTGCGAAGGGGTTGTGTCACTTCAATGTCAATAATCGGATAAGGCATAAGTGATTCACCAAATTCCTATTAGTTGTGTAATTTGCGGTGTTGCAGGTGATAAAGCTTGGCAAATAAGCCATCGAGTTTTAGCAAAACCACTAAAGCAATTCCTGTATCTTCCTCAGAAATTGTCAGAGTGTGAAGGGGTTGTGTCACTTCAATGTCAATAATCGGATAAGGCATAAGTGATTCACCAAATTCCTATTAGTTTTGTAATTTGCGGTGTTGCAGGTGATAAAGCTTGGCAAATAAGCCATCGAGTTTTAGCAAATACTGGAGGTTCCCTTGTTCGATCGCCCTGCCATTTTCCATCACAATAATTTTATCGGTATTTTCAATCGTCGATAAGCGATGAGCAATGACAATGACGGTGCGGTTCTGGCTGAGCGTGTTGAGGGCCTCCTGAATCAAATTTTCAGAAATACTATCTAGAGCATTCGTTGCTTCATCCAGAATTAGAATATCGGGGTCGCGGACAATCGCGCGAGCGAGGGCAATACGCTGCCTTTGTCCGCCAGAAAGGCGAACGCCACGATCGCCGACTTTTGTGTCATACCCCTCGGGCAGTTGGCTGATGAAACCGTGAGCATTGGCAAGTTTGGCAGCATCAAAAATTTCTGCCTCTGTCGCTTCCAAGCGCCCGTAGGCGATATTATCCTTCACCGTCCCGCTAAAGATATGAACCTCTTGGCTGACTATCGCAATTCCCTTTCGCCAGTCGGTTAAATTCAGTTCTTGTAAGGGGCTGTTGTCAATATAAATTTCTCCAGAAGTTGGCTCGTAAAAGCGACACAGTAGGCTGATAATGCTGGATTTACCCGCACCCGATGGCCCCACTAAAGCAGTAGTTTGGCCGCGTTTAAACTCGAGGGAGACATCCTCTATTGCAGGCTGATCTTCAGGATTGTAAGTTAAGGAAACTGACTCAAAATATATCCCCTGCTTTAACTTGTCAAAGGGAACATTACCAGAGCGGATGTAAGGTTTATCAGCAGTCTCTAAAAAGGACATCACCAGTTCAGCAGAACTGGCGGTAGATATTAAACCTAGCCTCGCTACATCTAGTTGTTGTACCTGGGGTTGCAAGCGGTAGAGTATGAATAAAAAAGTCAGCAGCGTTGGCATAGCTGACTGGTTTTGCAGGAGGGCGATAGCCAAAATTCCTAGCAGGAGGAGTGCGGAAAAAACTTCATAGAGCGGATTGATGAGCCCTCCCAGCATATCGAGTTGCAAAAAGGTGTTTCGCACCTGCTGGGAAGCGCGATCGAAGCGCTCTTGCTCGTAAGGTTCCCGTCCAAAGGAGCGGATTGCTCTCATCCCCCCTAATCCCTCCCACATTCGGACAGCGAGCTGAGAATTGGCGTCTACAGCTTGCTGTGCCAGATGTTTGACTCGCCGGGTCACAAATTGGATGAACTGTGAGATGAGGAAGAGCGCTATAGTGATAATTAAGGTGAGTTGCCAAGAGATGAGCAGTAACAGCGTCGCCAGGACTGTAATCGTACAAGCACACGTAATCAAGTTAACAAACAAACTCAAAGCTTTGCTAGTCTGCCAACTCTCTGTCGCCAAAATATTCATAATCTTTCCCGATTCGCTGCGCTCTAAGAAAGAGTAGCTCACGGTTAAAGTTTGGTTGAAAATTTGGCAACGCAATCGGTGGCTAATCCGTGAGTTTAACCAGGCAAAAAGTATAGAATTACTATAGACAATCAGGTTTTTAATCAGGATGCTAACTAAAATACACAATGGGATGATTAAGACGCGGTAGCCAGCAGGGACAGCAGCGAATATCTTGTTCAGAGAATCAATGAAAGAATTGCCAGTTATAAGCTGAGCTTGCTCTTGCTGTAAAGTTTGCAAAAAGGGAATGAATAAGCTAACCCCAAAGCCGTCGGAAAGGGAAGCAAGCATACCCAAGGAAATCATTGCCGGGATTGCCCAAGGGTATATCTTGAGGAGGGGAAGCAGAGTTTTAATAGCTTGAATTTCTTTTTTCATAAGACAACTCTGCCTTGGCCGATGGAGTGGCGCTAATGTTCACTTGAGGGAGCGTGTCAATATCTGCTTGATTTCGCTTGACAATGCGGGAAATTGATCGGTGAAAAATGTTCCCAATCGTTACCATGGATTCGATATTTTTGCGCCGACTCTCAACCAGCAGCTCTCGGCTGCTCAGTTTACAGTCAGAGGATGGCCGGTCTTTTGAACTCAGAGGGGTCTCCAGAGCAGCTTGAGGTTTCCAAAACTGGGATAATAGGTTTAAAAGGCTCTTCCCCAATACTCTGTAAAAACCATAACGGGACAACGGTGAGATGCACTCAGCTTTTAAAGCTTGGAATAACCAAAATAGCGCGGTGCGATCGCTGCCATTCCGACTACTTTGGTGTGCTAAATACATCAAAAAATTACTGGCAGACAATCGGTGTAGGAACTCTGGAATTTCAGGATGCCGTTGCTTTACATCTTGCAGCATTAAGGCGTGGGACTTCGCCATCGCCACATAATTGCTAGACATACTGGTGTAAACTTTGCGGTATCCAATTAGAAATTCCGGCACGACTCCGAATTGATAGTATTCTGCCAATCGGAGGTACAAGTCCCAATCTTCACAGCCTTGAGCACTCTTCTCTATATAGCTAGTGTCGTAAAAGCCCACCTTATCTAAAGCAGAACGCCGGATCATCGAAGCGCTAGCATTGCCTAAAAAGTTGTGGCAAATTAAGGTTTCATAAACTTCACCTTCAATCGTAAAAGCGCGGATTCCCCCGGTTAAAAATCCATTTTCATCAATATCTAATGACCAAGAATAGACAACTCCTAGCGAGGGCTCTCCCTCCCTCATACATTGAACTTGTTTTTCTATGTTTTCAGGATACCAAATATCATCGGCATCAATGGGGGCAATATATTCTCCTCTCGACTTCTGAATTGCTAAGTTTCGAGCAGCAGCGACCCCAGCATTTTGCTGTTTCAAAAGCTGAACGCGAGAATGTTTTTTGCTGATTTTTTCGACAATTTCAGCGGTTCGATCCTGAGAACCGTCATCGACTACTAAAACTTCAATTTCTGGATAAGTTTGAGCGAGAACAGATTTCAGAGTTTCTTCAATAAATTGCTCAGCGTTGTATGCAGGGATAATGACTGAGACGAGAGGCAAAGAGGGGCATTTGGGAGAATCGGGTCGCATAAGGTTTTAACAAGGTTTTCCAATATTTTTGTTGTTTTTTAAATTGGCGGATATACCTTACACTTCTCGCCGTCAGGACTTAGATATTTGGTGGAAGAGACAGCCAAGATCCGCTAAGAAGAATTGTACCGCCTTCTCAGTTAAAAGTCAATGGTACACAGCACGTCTCCATAAGTTGTGCAAATCAAGACAATGCTGATAGACTAAAATAAAAAGTCATATTCTTAGAGGTAAAGTTTTTAGAGGTAAAGAGATGTCGGTTTATAAATTCCAGGAGAGCAAATAAAAGCTCCCGAAGTTACAAGAATTTGTTTCTAACCAGAAGTGTTCAATGTTACAAAAAAAATCCCAACACTAAAGTAATCCTATAAATTTAGCCCAAATTTTTACCGTAGTTAATCTTTATATTGCGTAATATCTCCGCTCTTACTACTTGTAATTATTTTAATAATAGCATTTATCAGAAAGATGAGGTATGATATAACTGACTTGAACGAAGTGAAAAATAGAGAACCCCAAAATGTTATGCAGCTCTAATTCAATGGAGCGCGAGCGAACAGTCGCTCGACCCACAGCCGTCACTCGAATGACAAATATCAAGAATTTTTGCCCCGCTCACACATTAGTAAAAATGAAAACTTATTCGATTGATTTTAGAAAAAAAATTGTGGATGTTTACCATAATGAACCGCTCTCACAAAGAGCAATAGGTAACCGTTTTTGTGTAGCCCTAAGTTTCGTCCAAAAATTGGTTAAACAGTATCGTGAGAGCCAAAATGTTGCTCCTCGAACTGAGCGATGCGGAGTCAAATTGAAACTCAATGCAGAACAACTACTGATTTCAGGGTAAGAGCATCTTAATCAGCCCTGACACAAGCATTTGAGAATCTGCATCATATAGTCATCATTCATCGCCGCTCGTTTCTTTTTTTGTCGCACACTACGCCGGAGAGTCGTTTCTTGATTGATGGCATTAAGTGCCATTCGTCTTAGAAGAGCCAAGTTCTGAGGGCTGTTTAACGACCGAATGCGACATTGGTCTTCATTAAAAGTGACATCTAAAGTCCAATGGCACTGAAAAAGTCTCAATCACGCCCTCCGTTTAGATTTCAAGACAGAGCGAGGTTCCTGCATT
>NZ_JAUBUI010000131.1:0-10779 GCF_036705385.1 Microcoleus sp. B3-A4
AGCGGCGATGAATGATGACTATATGATGCAGATTCTCAAATGCTTGTGTCAGGGCTGATTAAGATGCTCTTACCCTGCCCAATCAAAGACCTGAATCCTTACAAAATTACTAAGTGTTGTTAAATTCGAGCAGAGCATTAAAGATTAGCAAATTTCCAGAAATTTGGTTTGGCATTCATTCAGAGAAAATCTCTACAATTTATTCCTAGCGGTGTGCTTTTAGTTGCGCTGGTGACACGTTGGAATTACTCTGGCTGTCGTACTTGTAGATGTGAGCGTCACTCTCGAAAATATAATTGATGGAAGTAGCGGCATAGTAGCTCAGCGCTAGCAGCGACAATAGATTAAGAACTCTATAAATTGGTTTCTCAGATACTTCGTTCATTTTGACTCCTACTTTTTATGCAAATAACGAATTTGGATACCGTGACGGCACTTTTTTTTAGAAGTTCCCAAACATCTCGCACCTCTAAAAATTTAGCTGGCTCGCGTTATACACTCCTGATGCCCGATCGCCTAAAATAAGTCGTACTTGAGATTTGAAACAGTTTTTGTTGCCTATTTCATGTTGCAGTCTCTGCCTTGAATTGTCTATCTAACTGCGGTAAGAGTTAGGCAATTTGGGTATAAACGAACTCTACAATTTTCTGTTTAGAGCTGCTACGATTTGAAGAGAGGGCTCTGGAAAACGTGACAGAGCAAAGAGCGTAGCTGTTTTTCAACGCCTACCCAGGATTTTCCCACATTCGATTAATGGTACGCCGTGGCCGGAAGTAATAAAAATTCTTATGTTGGTCAGCGGCAGGCGAAAATATGTCTGAAGTTATATTTTTGCCAGGAACAAGCCCTGTTACATTACATATTAATTTTGAGCTTGGTTGAGGTTGTCGATAATTTTTGAGTAAAAAAATGTTGCTGTCGCTGTCCGACAATTTGGGTCTGACAATTTTGACTGAGCCCCACCCTTAAATCACGATGTGACAGAAGAAAAGTAGGCATCAGTCTATTCGAGACTTGGGCGTGAGACGTTCGGCTAGCGCTCAGTCAATCTCGTTCAGTTGAACGATTTGAGATTTGAGATTTATTCCACAGATGAAGCTGAGAGCTTGAACAAGCTCCTAAAATTTTGGGCGGCGGCCGGCTCCTGTCGGAAACTTGTATCAGTTTTCAGGCAGGGTCAAAAAGCCGAAGGCAGAATTTGATCTCGGTAAAAAAATACTGTTTTAGGATTCAGAATTTTTATTGAATTCTACCTTCTAGCTGCATTTTTTTTACAATGAAACAAGCTCCTTTACTCGCTGCCCGGAGCGATGCGTGCCGAATAATTTAGGACGAGATAAGCAACTCTGTTGAAGCCAGTTACTTCCACAATTAATTATAATTCTTGCTCGCATTGAGCTGTTTTTACAACAGACTTTTTGCTGGTAATTTGCAAAAGGGATAGGGGCAGAACAACAGGCCAAAACAAAGGCCCCATTATTAAGGCTATCCAAGATATCACGTCTTTTTTAGATGTCGCTGTATCATTCCAAAAACTTTTGAACCAAACAAGAAAAACGATTAAGGCAATAGAAAAGTAGCTAATCATTATCATTTTTTTACCTGCCTGCCTGTAGATGGGATAGAAGTATTTATAATTATTGTATCTCAGGCCGTGGCTCGCAGCTCGCAACTTTATGCCCTGAGCTGCAAGCTGCAAGTGTCTAAAACCCAAAGTTTCACAGCTCTCCGAGTCCAGAGCCTGCGATGTAGAGCGGACATACTTCCGCTGCGCGGCGGTCTTGGGGACTCAAAGCCTTGCGTTCAGTGCTTTTCGAGGTTTTGTCAAACCTTGAGGCTACCACCCCAATCATAGCTTATGCGATCGAGGTCTTTGGTTTACTGTGATTTAACTCACGTAGACTCGCAGACTTCGGTCACAAATCGAGCCAAGAACGATCACACAGCTTACCCGACTGCAATCACCCTACTCTTTTCTCAAATGTTCGATATTATAATAGTCGAGTTCAACGAGATTTCATGCAAGCTCTGACTTTAAAATCTGATCGCGCGATCGCTGAACTGTTCTATCAAGTCACTCATTCAGGCAATCTGACTCGCACTGAAAGCCACGGGCTGCGCGAACTCTGCCAAAGCGCTCTCAGCGAAGAAGCCCGAGATGCAGTCAACCGCCTGCTGCACGCCATCCGCCGCGGATGGGTCAGGATTTCCGATTAGTTTCCTCACACAAGAAGTTGAGATGAGTATTTCTACTGTCTCTCCTGTCAAGCTTTGCTAACAATAAGATTTTCGTGAGTAGGTCGCTCCATTAACCCTCTCCAAAAAAAATTGTACTGCGATCGAAAAGCTCGACCCGGTTTCTTGAAGAAGCCGGGATTTTTGATTTGAAGCAGTCAGTCGATTTTAGATTTTAGATTTTAGATTTTAGATTTTAGATTTTAGATTTTAGATTTTAGATTGACTTCACAGATGAATCTGGGAGCTTGAACTAGGGCCTAAAATTTGGGGCTGCTGGGGACTCCTATCGAAAACTTGTATCTGTCTTTGGGCGGGTCATTAAGTATATACACGGAAAAAAGACCATACCCAGAAACTAGGTAAATGTAGGTAAAAGCCGGCTTCTCAACACGCTAAAAGTTTTACGTTGAATTAAGCCGAGCGATTTCGCTAGCAGTCATTAGTAATCTGTTAATAGATAAATATTAATTTATTTGTCACCGTTTCTTAACCAAAAGTAGAGATGTGGGAGTTGCCAGAAGCGAGGAATCGGGACGGGGTTTGTGTTTCAAGTAGCAGGGCTATCGAGGAAATATCCGATCCCCTAGTTCGGCTGACACAAATCACTCATCAAGAGCCAATCGATCACATTTACTTCTGTAGTTGAATCACATAAATTTTGGAAAAATTAGTCAATACTGTCAAAAGCGAGTTCAAAAAAAAACACATGATGACAACCCAAACGCTTTTACCTCAATTTACTATTGCAGAGCTAGTCTTTCAGGTATATCACTCGGGTCTGCTGACTCCCACTCACCGACAACAGCTCCAGACAGCGCTCTTAAATGACTGTCTTACCGAAGAAGATCAAATAGCCATCAACCGCTTGCTCCACGCCGTTCGCCGGGGCTGGCTGAAGGTTGTAGATTAAATAATCACCAATTTTTTTTGCCACTCTCTTTAAATGAACTGTCAGTCAATTTTGGATTTTAGACCTCCGCAAGCGCTCAGTCGAACCGTGGAGTCCCGGTCACTCTAGCAATTTGAGATTTTAGATTTACTCCACAGATGAATCTGGGAGCTTGAACAAGACTCTAAAATTTTTGCCTCTCCACAACACGAGTCCGGGGCTTCTCTCGATTTTTGGGCGCATGAGATTAACGCAGAATTAAATCCCCTTAAAAAAATCAGGCATTAGCCTAAATGTAGGGTGCGCCACAAGCACCCTGCGGTTTTAACTTCTATTTTCTCAGCTTCTTTAGTCAGAGATTGTGCCGTCAGGCATCATGGCCTCTCTCAGATTCGCTTCATTCAAATTTGTCCCGCGCAAAGAAGCTTGATGTAAGTTTGCTCCCCGGAGATTTGCTCCCTTAAGGGAAACTCCGCTCAAATCTGCTTGATGGAGATTTGCACAGCTCAAGTTAGCTCCGCTCAAATCGGCTCCCTTCAAATCCGCTTTTTCCAGATTTGCTTCCGTCAAATTTGCCCAACTCAGATTTGCTTGAGTTAGGTTAGCACGGCTGAGGTCAGCTTGTGTTAAGTTCGCATCGGTTAAATTTGCTTTGCTCAGGTTGATTCCGCAAAGCTTTACTTCTGTCAAATTTGCACCTTGCAAGTTAGCGTTAACTGCATAAACTTGAATCAAAATTGCCCCCTGAAGGTTTGCATCTCTCATGTCTGCACCCCTGAGACTCGCCCCCGTTAAATCGGCCCCGCTGAACACGACACTTCGCAAGATGGCTCCGCTCAAGTTCGCTCCCACCGCCTCGCATTCGCCAAAATTAGCGGACATGAGGTTGGCTTGGGAGAGGTTGGCTTGACTGATATCTGCTTGATACAGATTAGCTCTGTAGAGGGTGAGACCGATCGAATTTGCACCTTTTAAATTAGCGTGACTCAGGTCAATATCGCGCAAGTTTGTCCTTGACATATTGACCCCGGCCAGGTCTACTTTGTGAAAAACCCGTTCTCCGGCTGCATAGCGTCTGAGAAGTTCCTCTGCATCCATGTCATTTTCCCCAAAATATTTAATAATACCTTTGATATTTCAATAATATTAGGAATGAGCGACCTTTACGTTTCTTGGCCTGAGTACCATCGGAAAATTGAGGATTTGGCTGTAAAAATTGAGGAATCTCAGTGGAAATTCGATCGAATTGTCTGTCTGGCGAGGGGAGGGCTGCGGGTTGGAGATACTCTGTCGCGGATTTTCGACAAACCTTTGGCGATTTTAGCTGCCTCGTCCTATGGTGGGGCCGAGGGAAATGTCCGGGGTGCGATCGAGTTTGCCCGCGATTTGACAATGGTGGGCGATAATTTGGGGAGCCACATTCTCTTGATTGACGATTTGGTGGATTCGGGAATTAGTTTAGATCAAAGTATTGCTTGGCTGAAGAGTCGCTACGGCGATGATATTCAGGAAATTCGGACTGCTGTACTCTGGTACAAGGCTTGTTCTGTTGCAAAGCCGGATTATTATGTAGATTATTTGGCTGACAATCCTTGGATTCACCAACCTTTTGAAATGTACGAAAAGATGAGTGCGGCTGATTTGGCGGCGAAAGTTGGGAGTTAGTCTATAAAAGGCTAACATCTGGTCAACTTTTAACATGGTTTGGGGGATATTTTGCACTTTTTGGCATAGTCCGTCCGGGGTTTCAACCCCTGTCTCATAGCTAAACTCCTCTCAAAGAAAACTGAATATTTATTAAGGTTTGGCAGTTTGTTTCAACTCCGATATTGCACCATTCTCAATAAGCCTTTTATGGGCGGGCTAGAAGCCCACCCCACAACAAAATTCACTCTTTGTGGAACAGGCAAGATGCCTGTTCTTGAGAATGGTGCAATATCTCAATTTCAACCAACTTTAGCTATGAGACGGGGAATTAATTCCCCGGCGGGCTTGTGGGTAAGTGCAAGTCTGCTGATACAATTAGCGAACCGAAAGAATGCGATCGCCCAATTCCATACTATCTGCCAAAACTTCCTGCCGCGCCCACCTATCCGCCGCCAAAATATCGTCTAAACCAGGACTTTCACAGTTATCGGTTTGATGTTTGTCGCACGCCTTTTCAATCAACTTCGGAATATCTAAAAACTGAATTTTCTCCTCCAAAAATAGCGCGACCGCCTGTTCGTTTGCCGCATTCAGCACCGCAGGCATTGAACCGCCCGCACGTCCCGCCGCATAAGCCAACTGCATACAAGGATACTTTTCGTGATCGGGTTCTCGGAAAGTTAAATCCCCAGCTTTTACCAAATCCAGCCGTTCCCAATCTGTATGAATTCGCTCCGGCCAAGACAAAGCGTAAAGCAGCGGCAAGCGCATATCCGGCCATCCCAATTGCGCCAAAACCGAGGTATCTTGCAGCTCAATTAAGGAGTGAATTATGCTCTGAGGATGGATGACAATATCAATGTCGTCATAATCCATTCCGAACAAGTAATGAGCCTCAATTACTTCTAATCCTTTATTCATCAAAGTAGCAGAATCGATCGTGATTTTCTGCCCCATCGACCAATTCGGATGTTTTAAAGCATCGGCTACTGTTACTGCGGCTAATTTGTCGATCGGCAAATCTCGAAAAGAACCGCCCGAAGCAGTGAGAATAATTCGCCGCAACCCGCCAACCATAACACCTTGCAGGCACTGAAAAATTGCTGAATGTTCCGAGTCAGCAGGTAATATTTTAACGCCGTATTTTTCGATGAGGGGGTTGACAACGGGGCCCCCTGCGATTAAGGTTTCTTTATTGGCTAAGGCAATATCTTTGCCGGCTTTGATAGCCGCAATTGTTGGCAGCAAACCGGCACAGCCAACTATACCGGTGACGACGGCTTGAGCGTCGCCATATTTGGCAACTTCGACAACGCCTGACTCGCCAGCAAGTAAAATAGGTTGAGGGTCGATGTCTGCGATCGCCTCCTTCAATTCCAGTAATTTATCTTCGTCGCAAACCGCGACAATTGCCGGTCTAAACTGGCGAATTTGCTGGGCCAGCAACGTTACATTTCGTCCGGCGGTTAACCCGACAATCCGAAATTTGTCGGGGTATTGAGCTACAATATCCAGAGTCTGAGTGCCGATGGAGCCTGTGGAGCCGAGAAGAGTTATTGCTTTCACAATTTTTTAATGTTTTGTGGATTATTCTAATATTACGATTGCGGGGATAAAAATTAGTCGTTAACTATTGCGTGGAAAGCACATTCGATGGAATCATATTTTGAGTGACCACCTAGTGCCAGATTTCATGCAGAATAGGGAAAATTTTGCTGATTCCAGTGAGGACATCAGTGTCTCGATCGCCGAAAATATAGAGGAAGGTCGATCGCAGCTACCGTCGAGTTTGGTTTGGGCGATCGCTGCTGCTGCGGCAATTTTCTTGGTGTGTAGGAGTTTACGGTACGCTTTATTCCAATCAACTGCTTTCGATTTGGGAATTTTTGACCAAGCAATTTACTTAATAAGCCAAAACCAAACGCCTTTTTCTTCTTTAATGGGGATTCATATTTTGGGCGATCACGCAGCGGTAATCTATTATCCGCTAGCTTGGCTGTACAAAATTTCCCCGGATGTGCATTGGCTGCTGTTGGTACAAGCAGTTGCTTTATCCCTAGGGGGTTGGCCTACGTGGAGTTTAGCGCGTTTGGCAGGTTTAAATCAAGAACAATCGCGTGCGATCGCATTGATTTATTGGCTCTATCCGGTGGTATTTAACATTAATTTATTTGATTTTCACCCGGAAGTAATCGCTTTACCCGCACTTTTGGCAGCAATTTTGGCGGCGCGTTTAAATAAAATTGTGTGGTTTTGTACCGCTATAGTGTTAGTTCTCAGTTGCAAGGCGGTTTTGTCCCTAACCGTTGTCGCTATGGGTGTCTGGCTGTTTTTTTGCGAAAAAAAGCAACGGTACGGGGCGATCGCACTTTTGCTAGGTGCAGCTTGGTTTTTGATAGCTTCCCAGAAAATCATCCCCTTCTTTAGCGGCAGCGAAGTCGCTGGAGTCTGGCGCTACAGCTATTTAGGCAAATCCGTACTAGAAATCATCATCAATCTCATCTTAAAACCACAGCTAGTATTAGGAAAAATCCTTTCCTTCGATACATTCAAATATTTATTTCTCGTCACCTTACCTGTGATTGGGCTGGTATTGCCATTTTCTGGCAAACTACGCCTACAATATCTAACAGCGCTAATTCCTGCCATCCCTACCCTGCTCATCAATATCCTCTCTGACTTGTCATTTCAACGCAGCTTAGCCTATCAGTATTCAGTGCCTGTAATTCCATTTTTATTTTTAGCAGTAATCGCGAAGGAAGAAACAAGAAGCAGGGAAGAAATAAAAGGCAACCAGGAAGAGGATAAAGCAAATAAGCAACAGTTTTTAACATGGGTCAATCGGCCACAATTTAAAAACTTACGAATTTCTCAACTTTGGCAGGGAATTCAATTGCCGAGAATCATGATAATTTGGTCATTACTAATTTTCCTATGTGTGGGCGAATATAAAGATTTTTATCTGTACCTAAATAGACTAGATACCTGGCAAGCTACACGCGAAGCAGTCGCACAAGTTCAACCCCAAAGCAGTATTTTAACAGATAATAGACTTGCACCTCACTTTGCCCACCGCCCAATAGTAAAATTGCTTTCACAAATTTCGCCCCAAACAAATTTAGCTGAATTTCAATACATATTATTAAACCTGCGCCATCCCTGGCCTGATACGTAAAAAATTGGTAATACCTTAGCCAATCAACTTAAAAACTCTGCCGATTTTAAATTAACTTATAAAAAAAACGAAGTTCTCCTATTTAAACGAATCGTTGATTAAACCAATAAAATGCTAACTTTAAAATCCCTAAAATCTCATCCAGTATTTTTAATGATTGTCGTGACAACGCTAGTCTTATTTGCCGCCAGCAGCGCGCGACACGCTTTGTTTCAGTCAACTGCATTCGACTTAGCAATTTTTGACCAAGCAATTTATTTAATCTCCCAAAACCAAACGCCATTTTCCTCTTTAATGGCAATAAATATTTGGGGCGACCACGCCGCTTTTATTTTCTATCCACTAGCTTTACTTTACAAAATATATCCAGATGTTCACTGGCTTTTTTTAGTGCAAGCTGTTTCCCTAGCTTTAGGCGCTTGGCCGAGTTGGAGTTTGGCACGTCAAGCCGGATTAAATAATAGCATATCTGGGGCGATCGCCTGTATTTACCTCCTCTATCCATTAGTATTTAATGTCAATCTCTTCGACTTCCACCCAGAAGTCATTGCTTTACCAGCACTGCTAGCAGCAATCTTAGCCGCGAGGCTGAATAAAACCTTGTGGTTTTGTGCTGCTATTGTATTAGTTTTGAGCTGCAAAGCTGTCCTATCTTTAACTGTGGCTGCGATGGGTTTGTGGCTGTTGTGTTTTGACAAAAAACGTAATTGTGGGCTCATAGCTCTCTTTCTAGGCGTGGGTTGGTTCCTGGTAGTTACTCAGGCAGTTATACCGTATTTTAATCAGGGAAGAGAACACGCGGCAATTGGGCGATATCAATATTTGGGCAAGTCAGTTTTTGAAATTGCTATTAATTTAATAGTGAAACCAAATCTAGTTTTAGGGCGTTTATTTTCTTTAGAAACTTTGCAATATTTAGCCTTATTGCTATTACCAGTAATTTGGTGGCTGTCCCCGCGTCATCTGTCATCTTTAATTAGTGCTGTGCCGATGTTGGCGATGAATATTCTTTCCGATCGCCCCGCTCAGCGGGATTTAGTTCATCAATATTCTGTGCCGATCTTGCCGTTTTTGTTGGTTGCCGTAATTTCCAGTTTAGCAGCTAGCAATCAGCAAAAGGGAAAGACAATATTTGATAGATTGCCAATTCCTAATTATCCATTGCCTAGAGTCATTGTAATTTGGTCGTTGATTGCTTTCTTAGCTTTAGCGAAATACGGCTATTTTTGGACTATTTATTTAAATGGGCTCGACACTTTGCCAGCTACAAGAGAGGCAATTTCTCTTGTTGAAACCAAAGGCAGTGTTTTCACAAATGTTCAGATTGCTCCGCATTTAGCGCACCGCCCTGTAGTAAGATTAACTCAGGCTAACGCGCCGCCTGCAAATCTCGCAGAATTTGATTATGTATTGCTGAACCTTAGATATCCTGGCTGGATGAGCGAGCGAGAATTTGTTAAAAACCTAGTAACTCAACTAAAAAACACCCCTCAGTTTCAACTAAAATATCAGCGAGACGACATATATCTATTTACTAGGAGTCATTAGTCAGCAGTCATCAGTCATCAGTCAACAGTCAACAAATTCGCGCTAATCCTCCACTTTCAAAGCCCTTCTTGCCAACTTCACTAGGACTTACGCATTGACAAAATAACTCTATTGTGTATATCTGGAATAGAGGTGAATTCAATTCCTAAAAAAAACAGGATTGGGTAAAATTGCTCAAGTTATCAGGAGAGAAAAAATATTAGAACCAGAACTAAGCCATCCACCGCACTCTGCGACCTGTCCAAGTACACATATTTTCTTTTAGCGGAGTCTAAATATTCAGGTTGCTGTCGGCTATCCTCGATTTTAAATGGACTATCTCACGATAGTATTAACCGTTTTTTGTTAAGAGAAAGGTATGAACCAAAAGATTTATTTGATGAACTCAAACCACATATTGAGTTAATAGGCGGGACATTAAGTGGGGATGACACAGTTATTGAAAAGCCTTATAGTGACCCCAATTTAACAGAATTTATTGGATATTTTTGGTCAGGGAATCAGCACCGTCCGGTTAAAGGAATTAATCTGATTACATTGTATTACACCGAGAGCAATGGTAAGTCTGTACCCGTAAATTATCGGATATATAACAAACCGGAGGGAAAAACCAAAAATGATTATTTTCGGGAAATGATTGCGGAAGTGTTATTATGGGGATTACAGCCACAGATGGTGACAGGAGATAGTTGGTATTCCAGTAAAGAAAACTTGAATTTTTTGAGAAACCAAAAACTAGGTTTTATGATGGGGATAGCCAAAAACCGCCAAGTGGCTATGATTCCAGGGAAATACACGGCTGTGAAAAATCTCGAAATTCCCCGCCTGCGGGCAAGTTGTTCATCTCAAAAAAGTCGGGCAAGTGAAAGTATTTCAGAAGAAGTTCAAAAACGACACAGAGAGATACTATATCATGTTTTGGCCTGATATCAAAGAGACTGAAGTTATAACTAGAAGTGATTTTCTGACCACACATTCGATACATTGGGGAATTGAATGTTACCACAGAGCCATCAAACAACTTTGTGGGATTAAAAAATTTATGGTGAGAAGTTCTCCGGCTATTGTCACCCATTTCTTCTGTTCAATTCGGGCTTTTGTCCAATTAGAATTGATGAGGGCAGAGGCATTGATTGATAATTGGTATGAAATTCAAAGAAATTTATCGTTAGAAGTAGCCCGTGATTTTATTCTCCATTACCTGAATCCTGGAGTTTAGACTAAAAAACGAGCGCATCTAAAAGTAGCTGCCTTTAAATATCCGGCAAGCTGTTACTCAAAA
>NZ_JAUBUI010000132.1:0-10707 GCF_036705385.1 Microcoleus sp. B3-A4
CTCGACTTTTTTTGACGCTTTTATTGATTTTAACTATTTTACGCTTATTCGGATATTTACAAAACCGGGATGCTCCCGACGAGATGACGAGATGTTGCTCAACGAAATTGAAGCACAGCACGGGGTATGACCAGACCCAAACCAAGTGGTCCCGACAATACCGTAAGCCGCGCGATCGGGTATGTTGCAACTAGCACTGCTCAGACACAAACACACTCTGCACAATTCGATGTATGTAGGCGCAAAAAAAGTAGTCTTTGTAAGACTACTTTTGCATCCTAGAATAAGTGCCAAGGAGTGCAGATGAAATAATTTGCGGCGGTAAGTATGAGAACCCTTTCTCTACTTGGAGAAAGTATTCTAGTTAGACGCTAGCTTGAGCGCTCGATGAAGTCTGCATAGTGACTTCTGCTGACTTCACAAATCCGTAGTAGAAAGCGATAGCAGCAGTAAGGGCATTGAGCCAGATATTATTTCCAAAAAGTGGTGTAAGCCCGAACAAGGTATTTGCAAATGGCAGCAATCCTAAAATTGCACCTGCTGCATAAAGGATAGCGAAGATGCGATTGAACACAATTGCTCCGGTTAAGCTAGTAAATGCAGCAATTCCCCAAACACCCACTACAATGCCAATTGCATTATGAAAATAGTTGGTGGGGAATACCCCGAATATATAGCCAAAGCCTGGTGCGGAGGTAAAGTTCTCAGAGGGAGTGAAGAAAGCAGGCACAAATCCAGCCAAGCCAAGTAACAAGAAAAGGAAACCTAGGCTCAGAGCACTGTAACGAATTGAGGAATTTGAAGATGTTGAGGTTTGCATGGCAGTATTTTGATTTTCAAAAATTTTTACAGTGGACTAAACAAGTGTTTTACTGCTGTTAGAGAAACACAAACAGCTTGTAACTGACCCTTCAACTCCTAGCGAGCGAGGTGGAGTACATCTCGAAGAACGCTATAACCAGCCATATCCCAAAGAAGATAGGCGACAAAACCAAGCATTGCTAGACGACCGTTCCATAGCTCTTGCTGTGGGTTCCAACCAAAAATCCAGGCATTGCGATCGACACCGTTGTAAGCAGGAGTGACCGTAGGGACTCGATCAGTATTGACCGTAGGGACTCGATTAGTATTGATTGTTGAATTCTTCATAGTGAGTAGTTCTCAATTATCCTGTTCCGCTTTTATGGTATCGAGTCGATTTACTTGTATGGTCTACCATTAGACTTAACTTCTATCTATATCTAAAGATTGGACTTGTAACGCTCAACTGTTAATAATATTGCCACCAAAAAAAGTATCTTTGTTTACCGACTACATAGGGGAGAAAAGCCTGAGCTATTACTCTTGATGATTGACTTCAGAATCGATCGGAAGTTTAATTGCGTCCCGCATTGGGGGGTGCAAAATGTTGAGCCTGTTGAGATGCGCCAACTTCTTGATTTGGCTCACTTGCTGGATTAGGCATCCATACGTTACTCGTTTATAATTTCTCCGTGAATGTTAAACAATTACTGCGGTATCAATCTCTCCCCTTCCGCTTCCACTGACTCCACAACCTATCATCATCAGCCACAACTGCGGTGAAATACTTATCGAAAGCCTGAGTTGTAAGGCTTTTGCTTCAGCCTGTATTCAACGTACTCAAGCTTAAACTCTTAATGAGCAATTCTTTTCTTCTTAACGCTATCTCGATTACCATTGTCACCTCATCTTACTGATGAGACAAATGAAGCCACTTTGAAAAAACGCATACAGTCGCCTTTGCTTTACGATCCTACCTGAGAAGGACGTTGTAAAAAGCACTAGCTGTTAATTTTGTTTGGTAGAGGCAAGAGCCATCTTTATCTAGCTTTTAATAACATTTCCGACTCATTATCGGGAATGCAAAATACTAGGAGAAAAGGAAATCATGGCTACGCCAACGCGCAGGCTTCGCCAACAAGAAGAAGCCGGGCAGAAGTTGCTTCGCTTTTATTCAACAAAGCCTGCCGACCCAGGTCCAATTGAGTCCGCGCAGGCGAACTTGGTTTGTGGAGCATCGAGACTTCCAGTTTGTGGGCGATTTGCTACCGCCACGCGAGAGAGATTTTTTGAAATTGTTAATCGCCTGAAAAAGCAAATTTGGATACTCTATCAAGCGACTTATGAATATCAAAAAAATCACCTCTAGGTTATAGCCGATTACCTGAAAGCTTATCAACCTACAGTTATTTATTTTCATCTTTTCAGCTCAGCTTGCGATCGCACTTTCTTGCGTTCTGGCATACCAACGAAAGCACTTTCCTTTTTCACCTTACAAGGAAGGCTCACTATGGCTAATCGAGAACAGTTTGCTTATCTACTACAAGATGTCATTTGCTCTCATTGGCGCGGGGAGAAAAAATCGCTTTTGACAACAGGAGAAGCGAGGGCATCATGCTGAAGCAGAAAACCGACATCGGTTCGCGATTAAGGCGAAGGCACCTACTTGGAATGTTTTTGGTAGGCATCACTGGGGCGATTGGATCAGCCTGTACCACCAATTCTATGGAGAGAATTACATCAATGAGAACGGACAAACCAAAGAATCAGGATCGGGCATCTATAAACGGACGCCTGCTAGCACGACCAACGCAGCCTACGGAAACGGCACCAAGCGGTCTGCAGCCGTTGGGACTTTCCACCAAGCGCGACGGACTCCTCTACGTGCCTAAAAATTACCAAGCTTCCCGACCCGCACCACTGGTGGTGATGCTGCATGGCGCAGGTGGCGACGCACGCGGCGGTCTGACTCCCTTCCAAAACCTCGCCGATGCCACTGGACTCATCCTGCTGGCACCTGCCTCGCGTCGCCAGACGTGGGATGTGCTGGTCGGTGGGTACGGCCCCGATATCGCCTTGATTGACCAGGCGCTGGCGCAGACGTTCAGCCGCTACGCTGTAGACCCTACCCGCATTGCGATCGAGGGCTTCTCGGACGGGGCTTCCTATGCCCTAAGTGTCGGCATCACGAACGGCGACTTGTTCAGCCATGTGATAGCGTTCTCGCCGGGGTTTATGGCACCAGCTTCACAGGTTGGCGAACCGCGCCTGTTCATCTCGCACGGCACGCAAGACTCTGTTTTGCCGATCGATCCTTGTAGCCGTAAGATAGTGTCACAGGTGCGGGGTGCTGGCTACGATGTGGTTTATCGCGAGTTCGACGGCCCCCACACAATTCCTCCTGCGATTATAGACTCCGCACTAGACTGGTTCACGGCGTAGCAGAGTATTCTCGCACAATCTAAATTTATTTACTGTTGCTCAAGCTCTCTCGATCACGTTGACATCAGTTGCTGAATGCGCTGTGGCTCCTCTCCCAGCCAATCTAGATTCTGGGCAGTGCTGTCGAAAATTGATGAAGTTTTGAATGGCTCAAACTCGCCGCGTGATGCGGCTTCTGCCGTTTTTGCTAATAGCGATCGCACCTGCTCGTCATTCATTGGCTGGAACGTCCGCACCGCCTCAAACGCTTGATCGAGAATCTCCATGCTGTCAATTCCCGTAATCACAACCGATGTAGGTAGATTCAGCGCATAGTGCAGACACTCAATTGGCGTTACCGTATTTGAGCGTAACAAAATCCCGTTTCCCATGCTTTTCATGCCAAGAATGCCGATGTCCTGTTTAACCAGTTCTGGTACAACCAGCTTCGCAAAGCTCCGGTAGTGTGCATCCATCACATTCAGCGGCAACTGAGCCGCATCAAACTTAAACCCATAACTGGCTGCAACTTCCAGCATATGCAGATGAATCTGGGGGTCTTTGTGTCCGGTGAAGCCAATATATCGGAGTTTGCCAGCTTCCCGCGCCTCAATTAAGGCGGCATTTGCCCCTTCTGGATCGAAAACTCGATGCGGGTCCTCGAACCGGAGGATTTCGTGGTGCTGGACGAGATCGATGCAATCAACTTGCAGGCGTTGCAGTGATTCGTCTAGCTGTTTTGCGGCTTCTTTCTTGGAGCGACCGTCAATTTTGGTCATCAGGAATACTTTGTCTCGGTAGCCATCGCGGAGAGCTTTCCCCATGCGAATTTCGCTGACTCCACCGTTGTAATCCCAACTGTTATCCATAAAAGTGATGCCGCGGTCGATCGCACTGCGAACAATCCGGATACCCAGTTGCTCATCAACATACTTCAATCCGATGTGCCAACCACCCAATCCGATCGCGGAAACTTTCTCTCCTGTGCGGCCAAGAGTTCGGTATAGCATTTCTGAGTTTGCCGTACTTTCTGACATTTGTTCTCCTTGTTTTGCAGCTATTGCTTAAGTGCATATAGCTATGATCAAATTCAAACGCAAGGAAACGTTTACAACATCTTGCTTGAGACACACTAGAACTGAGTATTGGCAATTTAGGAGGTGTGAGGTAAATGGTTGAGTTGATGCGTTATGCAATCGCAGATCGGGTGGCTGACGAGTCCGAGATTTCTATCGAGTCAAGCATACCAGTACTATCCGACTATGCTATCAGTCGTGCTGGAATCTACGAGGAGCATCCCTAGTTGTGATATACCTGGTAGATACCAATGTGCTGTTACGGTTTGTTGATCGCTCTCACCCACTTGATTCGGTTATCAGGGCGGCTATTCGGCAGTTACGTGGTGATGGGCATCAGCTACAAGTCACCTCTCAAAATTGCGTTGAGTTTTGGAATGTAGCTACACGTCCCATTGAGAGAAAAGGGTTGCTATTTTAACCGTTCAAAGATGGAAAAATTAAAAGTATTTTTTTAGTGAATTTATGACAACATTGTTAAATAAGATTGCTCACTGTCCTCACGTAAATTTTTGTATTCAAAATCCGTCGGTTGAGCATCCATGTCGTGAGATTGTTTTTTCCCAGTCATCTTCTAGCCTGAACGAATACCAAGTACCTGAACCGTGGAGTGGACGTATAGAACAAGCTCCTATTTTATTTCTAAGCTCCAATCCGTCCATTAGCTTAGTTGAAGAGTATCCACGTTGGTCATGGTCAGATGATGCCATTGATGACTTCTTCAATAATCGCTTTGGTGGTGGACGCACGGTATGGATTTTAGATGGCAGAAAATCACTACAGAAAGATGGAACGTATGGTAGTAGTGTTAAATTTTGGAGTGCGGTTCGACAAAGGGCTATTGAGCTGTTTCAGCGTAATGTCACTCCAGGAAGTGATTATGCAATTACCGAAATAGTGCATTGTAAGTCAGTGAGTGAAATTGGTGTGAAAAAAGCGCAGAATCACTGCGTTCAGAGTTACTTGAAAAAAGTCTTGGAAATCTCATCAGCACGGGTTGTTGTAGTACTGGGAGGGTCGGCAAGAGAGGCAATGCAATATGAGTTCAATATCCCTAAAGATGTTTCTCTGTTCGGACCGATAGTGATCGGCGATCGAGAAAAGCTAATTACTTTCCTTCCTCACCCCAATGCGAGAAGCAACAGAACTTTTGCTAATTGTCTAAAATCTGAGGAACTTGAAAGCTTACGTGCATTTTTACGTTAGTCCAAATACAAAAGCAAAATCCCCTTAAGTCTATACACGGATAGAGAAAAAATAAACTTCCTCTAATACTGTTTATGGTGACGAGCGCAAAAACAAGCAGTAAAACCAATTGGGGTTGGAGTGTTGATGGGTCATCCGGCTGCTAGCGCGATAGCATTTTCCAAACAAGATTCGGTTTGCGTTGCAGGTTTGAGACGCTCCCAAAACAACTGCTTCACAAATTGATACATCGCATAAGCAGGCTAGTTGGCAGGTATCCAGGGAATTCTCAACGTGTCTTGGATCTCGCTTAAACAGGCTTGAATTTCAGGGGATGCCTGCGAAGGTTCGATCAACGGGAATCCCTATTGGTCGTCTTCTGCGATCGCTGGTTCAGGCGATGGCGTTCCCTCAGTGATTCCAAAGGAGTCAGTCTCTCCGATCACGACTCGTTGTGCTTCTACCTGTCGATGTGGTCGCTCAGTTTCAATCGGCTGATCTGCTCCAGCGCTATCTGCATTCTCCGTTGCAATCTCGTTATTTTCCCGTGCAGCTTTGTCACTCAAGGAGGTTAACAAGGAAGGCGACAAAAATGAGTGGCTGTCTTTTCCAAAAGCGCGATCAGTACCAATGCCACCTGTTCCAGGTAACAACCGATTTAACCAACCGATCGCAGTCGTAGAAAGCCCTGGAAAAAGAGCATAAAGTCTGGCACTAAACCAAGTCCAAAGTGGCACAATTACCTCTGCATCACCGCGTCGAAATCCAGCAATGGTTTCACGAGCAACCTTTTCGGCACTCGTCGAGATTAAAGGCAACGAATCACCAATGCTGAACCAGGTAAACTCCTTGCGGTGCTGACCTTTGAACATAGCGTGGTCTATCACGCCTGTGCGGATGAAACCCGGACATACCGTTGTGACAGCAATCCCGTCCTTTGCCAGTTCTGTCCGCATCCCTTCGGAGAAACCGGTTAAGGCAAATTTGCTGGCGCAATACGCCAACATATGCGGGGAAACTACCTTGCCGCCGATCGAAGAGATATTAACGATGCGTCCAGCTTGTCGTTGACGCATTTCCGGGAAAACCGCATAAGTAGTGTATAGCGGTGCCCAGAAATGCAGCTTCATCAAGTCGTCGTAGTCTTCCATCGTCAATACGTCCATTGGGGCCACAAGGTCGGTGCCTGCGTTGTTAATGAGGATGTCGATCTGACCGAAGCGATCGCGCACCTGCAGCACCATCTGGTCAACCTGGGTGCGATCGGTGACATCACAGGGAACAGTCAGCACCTCTCCACCGCGCTGATCCAGCTCGACACGCGCCCTTTCGAGCTCTGCGCGATCGCGGGCACAAATTGCCAAACGCGCTCCTTGCTGCACCAACTGGCGCGCCATAACCAAACCAAGTCCGCGAGAACCACCCGTAAGCAGCACCGTCTTGCCTGTGAGATCGTATTGACGTTCGCGCCACGATCGCACTACCCAAAGCAGGACGAACAAAGCGCCCACGCCAACTGCAAAAAGAATAAGAGGATTCTGATTATCTATATATAAATTCATGGTTAAAACTCAAATGCTAATGTATTGTGAAGCGCAGTCTACCCTATTACCTAAACCTGATACTAAAACCCTAAACTTCTCCTTTCCTGTGACTAATAAGTTCTCATACTTGAGCTAATCCTGTGTCTAATATAGCTATCCTAAATCATGTGTTAATTTCTTACTCCCTCCCCTTGGTAAGGGGAGGGCTGGGGTGGGGTAAAAAATTTACGGCTAAAATTAGCAATACCTATCTACCTCTTTGCTTTAAGTGGTTAGCAACACTTTCTTATTCTAAACAGAAGTTGCCCTTTAGGGAGAACTTCTGTTTAGAAGCGGCTGTAAGGGCGATCGCGCTTTGCTAGAGTGTGGGAGCTAAAAAGCTATGTTCTTATTGCACAATCAGCTCCCCTCTCAATAAAAGCCATACAGCCACTTACCGGGCAATGCTTTGTCTTGTAATGAGAAGGTCGGCTGTTATTGCAATTAGGCTGCCATTTCTTGCTGAAGCTTGCTCTTGGCAGCTTTGAATTCGGTTGCCATTTGCTCTTTTTGAGCGTCGCTGCAATTCTTGTCGATCGCCGCAAACATCGTGGATTCTTCTTGGCGAATGTGGTCGCCAACCGCCTCCATCAGGTCTTTAATTCTCGATCTAAATTCGTCGGCATTAGTGGGGTCCATAGCCTTAATTTCATCTAGCACCTGCTTCATTTTCGCTTGCTCATCGTACAGCTCTTGAGTGTTGTCATCACCGTAGAACGATCGAACTTTCGGATAGACGACTTCTTCTTCAGCTTGAGCGTGTACCAACAAATCTTTGTAGAGTTGCCCGAAATACTCTTGGAGCTTTTGAGGGTCTTTAGTAGCTCCGATTTCGGTGAAAATGGTATTCGTCTTGTTGTGATCCAGCCGGATGAGGGTCTGGATGTTCATATCTTGTTTGTCAGTGTTTTGGGTGGTTATGCTGCCAAATACACCCGACAATGCAGCAACCGCATCTTGCACCCGTGCCCAGAGTCCCTGGTCAGCGTCTTTACCAGTCATTTCGCGGACACCCACGAGTTCGAGCATTCCTTTGAGTTGTTCTTGGTGAGCGCGACCCTCAAAATTGACGGTATTCAAAGGCCCAATTGCCACTTCAATATCAGCTCCCACCTTCTGAGCAGCTTTGTGAATAATGATTCCACTCATGGCTTGACCATGCTTGATCAGTTCGTGGTGCATGAGTTTCTGATAATACGTAAACTCATCGCCTGACATCATCTTCTCAAACTGCGAAATAAATATCTTGGTCGCAGCACTAGGTTCAGCTTGAATGCCGTATTGGACTATCACCGTCTCTATAATCCCCAGGTTTTTCTGGTCATCCTCAAGCATATTCTGGAGAAGCTTGCGAACATCTTCATCCGGGCAGGCATCTATTAGCTTTTGATCGTTCGAGATAATTAAACTTTGAAAGCCTTTCAAGTCTGCCAATCTTTCGCCGATCGCAAGCCGTTTTGTATCCTCTAACGTTGTAACCATGTTTAATGTTCCTCGATGGTGAATAATCTGATTGATAGCTGTTTGATACCTGTAGCTACTCGCTTTTTCAGGCTATTTTGACCCACGTTATTTACAAATAAGGTCGTATTTAGACCAACCTTATTTGTTGGTAGACCAACGGTTCATCCCGCTCAAAAATTGACCGCATTGTCAACAATCTTTTTAACGAGAGTCAGTTCCTTGATTTGGACTGCCAACCACGTTGCCAGAACCTCCAGGAGCTTCAGGCTCACTACCGGGACTAACGTCAGTACCGGATTCTTGACCGGTCATGCGATATCTCTCATCAAGTGGAGTGTTACCCTCTTCTGTGGTTGGTATACTTGTTTGGGTGCCAGGATTATCTTGAGGCTCATATTTTGCATCATCTTGGCGATTGTCTTGAGGATTATTTGATGTCATGATTTGCACCTCTTTTTCACCTTACTCTATAAGAGTATCATTCAGTTTCAAGTAGGTGTTCTATCCTTAGACAGGACTCGTTCTACCACTAATTCTATAGGGAATATTGAGCGAGAAAAATTGCACAAAATATGTGCAATCTTTCTCCATCGGGCTTAACATTTGCTGTACGCCCAACACCGCTGTAGAAAATCCGTACTTTTCCCTGTTGTATCGATTACCGTGTGTTGCCCTGTGCTTCGGCGTCCGAATCGCCGCGTCCGGTCAGGGTGCGAACAGCGGTCATAACCTCCGGCACTGCGAGTACGATGGAGGCGATCGAACAAACCGTCGCAACTTGGCAGTATTCACAAAACGCCTTGTTCTCGCTCCATTCTTCGCGAGCTAACTCGACATTGGTCACGCCGTCCAACACAAGCTTAATACCCATTGCAATTGGTAACAGAGGGTTGCGCCTAGCGCGGTCTAGACCACCAGCAGCAGCTAGCCAAGCAGTGAGGGCATAATTAGCCACCATTATTGGCCCGTCGGGTGAGTTGAATTTGTTGTAAGCGTAATTAGAAGCGTCAACGCGGTCTGCATCGAAAAGCTTTTGTCCGGGCGGATCTGGTAGGTGATTAACGATGCCAGTCTGGTAGAGTGTGACGGCTTGTCCCATCGAACCCCCAAGCATAGATAAGCCGATAATCCATCGCCGACGGGTCATGTGAGGGTTCTGTCCTTTACGCAGCTCCTCACTCAGTTGTTTTGCGTCCATAAAGCGCAATCCTCAATAATAATAACGTGCGTTAACGGTCACATCAGCCATACACGAAGCGGTTCACCGAAAATGAATAGGATACGCAATAGGAACCCAATTCAACGATGCGATCGTCCTGCGCTCAGAGTGTATAGATTTCCCATCATTTTATGGATTCAGTTTGATGCGTACCACTTACCTAAGAGGTACTTTAAATAAAGCGCTGTATTGCAAGCTCTTGTATACAAAAAAACTTGAACTCGGTTAATGTTAATAAGTCCTTTCTTTAGGTAGACCCTTAGACAAAGTAACAGCATTAAAGTTTAGTAGAGGGCTTTTTATTGAATTCAACCTTTTTATAGGAAAAACGAATAAGAAATTTTTTCTTACTGAAAACGGTTTCATCTTTAAAAAGCTCCCCAAGAGGTTATCTTAGAGAGCTTTGTTAGTCCTTCTAGCAGGTTTCTCAAGTCGATGGTTTCCTAATTACTTTCACAACACCCGATAAAAGGTCAGAAATCACTCTCTAGCTAAACTGATGCGATTCTAATCCTCAGTCGGCTTTTGTAATTTACGGCCTGCCAAGCATTTTGAAATAGTTTTACCAAAATTGCTTCTGGGTTTCGATTGACAGACGAGCCACCATAGCCTGCAATTCCAGAGAACTCGTCACCACCTGTTGCTGAAATTTCAGGTTGTTAGCCAGAGTATCGCCGACGTTGGGCATATTGGAACTTGGCATATTCGGCATCATTGATGCCCAGCTAGTGAAAATGCCTCTCTGCAATTCGCTTAACTGTCTTAGGTACTGTTCGGTGTTACTATTCCAACCTATCATGTTTCTCTTTTGATAGGGTTATTAAATACTTATTGTCTTGTCTGCAAACACTAAAGATAATAATTAATTATTATCGGTATACTAAGCTGTTCAGCATCTAAAACGCATATTGCATAGTATAATATGATGATATTTAGAAAAAGTCAATGCCTACTAAAA